>JBDTLQ010000059.1:0-11261 GCA_039934715.1 Ignavibacteria bacterium
CCGTCTCCCCAGTCAATCGCCCTGAAGCTATTCGGATCAATTCTCAGAGTTACTCCCGCGACTCTCTGAAATGCTTCGTTGATGGGAGGATTCTCACTGAAGGGTACATCCTTCTTTCTGAAACTGAAATCGGTATTTGTAAACGCCGTTGTCTGCTTTTGCTGATTGAATGTCACACCAATTCTCAGCTGCTGAATGATCCTGTAATTTATTCCTATTTGGTATCCGGATGTATAAAAGTAATCAAGATTATCTTTTTTATCGAACAACGCCCGCAGCGTATTATAAAACTCGGATAATCCAAGTAACTCTCCATAAAAAAGCGGCTGCAGTTTTCTGAATATCCCTGCGTTTACCGTCAGTCCCCTGTCGTATAAAAATCTTTGAGTATAACTTAATTCGTATTTTGTTTTCTTATCCGAAAACCCGTAACCTATCGAACCGTTTGAACTCAAGCGATTAAGCTTGCCCCTGTAATTGAGATCAAATCTCAATCCACTTCCTTCCACCCTGTTGAAGTGATAATAACTCAAAGGATTGGAGGATAAATATTTTCCATAGTTTAGCGACGTGATCCCGAAGTTAAATTCCTTTTCTTTCTTTTTATCCTGGATCTCTATTGTTTTATATGCCTTCTTTTCTTCATAAGAGTTTTTTATCAGCTGGTTCTTTTCCCAGTATATTGAATCTTTTTTAGCATCCGGCATTACCTTCACTACAAATTCATCGAAGATTCCTTTGGGCGCTTTCTTATTAAGATCATAATTTGAAACGATGGTAAAAACCTCCGCTTCGAATTTTATCAGTCCTGCAAATGAACCGTCAGCGAATATCTCGACATCTGTCGGCATCCAGAATTTATTTTTTTTGCTGCGCTTGTCATCGAACTGTGAGAACTTTTGTATGAACCTTACCTTATTTATCCCCAAAGGCTTCGCGGCTTCATTTGTTGATAGATCTACTTTCATAAGAGAAAACAGACTATCTGCAATGTAGATCGTTCCTTTCATCAATGGTCTTGTTTCTGTTGAGTTGATGACTTCGATCTTGAAGATCCGTGTTGAATCCATTGAGGTCGTTCCCGTAAGCTTGTATTCGTAAACATCAAATGCATTGTCCGACAGCGGAGTAGGAATTTTGAATTCACCGAAATCAATATTTTCATCATAAAAATTTACTATCAGCGGAAGAGCAAAGCCTCTCGCAATATTTGTTGTTTCTTTCTTTGCCTTTACGATCTGCTTTTCAAGATCCGGCTTTTTAAAATATCCTTTGGTTTCGGATTCGAGAATTCCGTAAATACCAAGCTTGTTGTTTCCTGCCGAATCTTTTGAGAGTTCTTCTTTGGAAATTTCACTCCGGTTGGATCTTATTACAAATTTTGAATATGCATCGTACTCATACTCATTTAATTTTTCTTTAAATTCTTTTTTATAACGAATCGCTTTTCTTATAATCTCATATGCAGGATCCTCCCCGTAAACTTCAATTGCTTCAGTCATTATCTCTGATGGAGAAAGGTAAATATTTCTTTCTATGTCTTTATCTTCAATATAAAATGAGGAAGTATCCGTCTTGTATCCGATGTAAGAAAATATGAGCTTGCCTCCTCCTTTTTTCAATCTTATAAAATATTTGCCGTCCTTATCCGCGGTTGTGCCGTAAGAAGTATCGGCGATCTTTACAGTCACATATTCAAGGGGCTTATTGGTTTTCAGGTCGGAGATCGTTCCTCTTACTTCATAGGTCTGCGATTTTCCGGATTGCACCATAAGTATGATTAATAGTGCGGCTGTCAATATTTTGATCAATTCTTAAAGTGTGTTAGTTTATTATCAATCCTTTGCAGGCTTCATAAGCAATGACTGATCAACGGGCTCATTAAATTTATATTCTTTCACCAGCTGATCTACTTTTGCGTGTGTGATTTGTGTTATCGTAAATGGTTTGATAATCCCATTTACATCTTTGAAATCATTGTATTCAAGTATCATTCCTTCTGGTCTTTCGGATCTGAGAATATAAAATGTTTTTGTATCAAAAAAAACCGTCCTGAAAAGATTTCCTGACTTTGTAAAAGTGATCTTGTAACATTCTTTGCCGTTAACATTTTCAGTTCCTTCTGATTCAGCAACGTAACCATATTTTTCGTAACCGGAATAAAAATGTAAACTCCCGATGATCCTGTTTTCTTCTTTAGACTCAAGCTCTTCACCGGTAAAATCTTTCATAGCTCCCATCTGATATTCCCATGCAAGATCTTTTGAAGTTACAGACTTCAGCATCAGCATTTCCTTATCATTGATGTTACCTTCAGCTTTACTCACAGTCATAGTATCGTCTCTGTAAGTAATAAAATTTCCTCCAAAGCCGGGACCACTGAGTGTTCCCCAAACAGTTTCGGATCTGATCCCGTTTAATTTATCAGCACCGCCTACAGCGGAAATGTAATTATCAATTATATCCTGTGCGGTTTTTACTTCTTTAAGATCTACTTGTGAATATAAAGATTTAATGCTGAAACACAAGATTAAAATAATACAGATTTTTGTCATTTTCAATTTCCTCTTTTAATTATGATTAATTTTTTGTTTTCTATAGCGTACGCCTTTGGAAAACTAAAGTTAATCACTTCGGTATTTATACCGGTCTCTTTGTCTTTCAACTCTTTTAACTCCTGACTTATTTCACCTCCCTTTATACAGACCATCTCACTATCCGGTTTGAGAAAATTAAATCCCCACACATATAGATTATCAATTGTCGATACAGCCTTGGAAATGACGCAGTCGAATTTTTTGTTGTATCGGGGATCTTCAGCGATCTCTTCAGCTCTTCCGCACGCTGCTTCAATATCCTTCAAGTGCATTTTCATAATTATATCATTTAAAACTTTCATCTTTTTCCCGATAGAATCTACCAGCAATACTCTGAGTCCGGGAAATAATATCTTCAAAGGTATACCCGGAAATCCGCCGCCGGTACCGATATCAGCAATGTTGCTGACATTATCCAATTTATATTTTGTAAGGAAGAAAATTGAATTCAGTATATGATCTTCAATTGTATCGGACTTTCTTGAGATAAGATTTATTTTATTGTTCCAGTCAAGAAGTAGTTTTTCATACTGCATGAATTTTTCCAGATAATTTTCCGGGGTAAGCTGTAATTCATCTTTGAGAAATTTTTTGAGAAGATCCATATATCTAAAATAACAAATAATCGTTTTGAAAATGAGATTAAAAAAGTGATAATTATTTTACAGAAACCAGATAAATGCACATCCGTCCAAATTAATAAATAAGATGAAACGGAATGAAAATAAATTTCACCCTCACATCGTCATCAACAGTCATAGCTACTTTATTATTTCATTTCTGCTCTTTAGCATTTCCATTTCCTCTTTCATAACATCCTGTGTATCATGGTTCAGAAATGTTTTCAATACTTTCATAAGACTCACTGAAGAAAGAACTCTTGGCACTAGTACATAGTGCGCTCCTTTTTCATAAAGCTCAATTGCAAGGGCCGGACTTTCTGCCGTAACAATTATTTTAACATGAGGCGCAACCGATCTTATATTGCTCAGCAGTTTCATGTTGCTTGTACCGACTAAAATAGAATCAGGTATTGTTGATATTATAATCTTTGCATGTTCTATTCCGGAATTAAGCAGCGTATCCATATGGCTTATGTCACCGTAGTATGTTTTTATTCCTCTGTCTTTAAGCCTTTTATGAACATCCGGATTAAAATCAATTACCATAACATTATCCAGAATTCTAAAGCCATCATCATTCCCTGAATCGTATGATTCCATTTCATTTAATAAAGAGCTTGCAGTTGTATAAAAGCCAAGTATAGCTACATCCCTGATATCAGAATCGCCGGTTTTATTTTCTTCTGCACCCATATCTTTAAATCCAATTTTCACGGCTAACTTGCTCAGAGATTTTTGTATAGGGTCACTGTATTTGATCAGGTAGGTAGATGTTACGGAGGTTATAACGAATGTAAAAATAATTATGGATAATATGTCGGGCGTTATCTGACCTGCTGCAAGGCCAAGGGCTGCTATGACAAGCGAGAACTCGCTAAGTTGTGCAAGATTTATTGAAGTTAACAGACTTACTCTGTTCCCGTTTTTTAACACATATAATAAAGGGAAAATGGACAGGAATCTTGACGCGATTAAAAATACTGCTGCTGCAGCAGAAAATAATAGTATCTCAGGATTATCCGACGGGTTTGTTATCTGCATGCCAAGCGCGACAAAAAAAAGCGTTACAAAGAAATCCCTGATGTTAACTACCTTTGCGATGACATCATGGTTATATGGGAATGTTGATATTGAAACACCGGCAATCAGCGCTCCCATTTCCAGCGATAACCCGAAAACGCTTGCAAGCCCGCAAATTAAAAAGCACCATCCAAGAGAAGCGATCAAAACTATCTCGGGAGTTTTCGCAATAGCCCTGAACAATCTTGGCAGAATATATTTACTTACCAAAAGGCTTATTAAAACAACCAATGCTCCTTTCACAAATGATAGCAATATTAAAATAATATCCGGGCTCGAAAGGTTTGACTGAATGCTCAGCATAATGATCGCCCAGATATCTTGGAATACAAGTATTCCAAGAGTTAAGCGCCCTGCAAGTGTATCAAGCTCAAACTTACTGTATAAAAGCTTTACAACAATTGCAGTACTGCTTAAGCCGCAGCAAACAGCGAGATAGAGAAGGTTATAATTTCCACCGCCAATTCTAAATCCTATTAAATAAAAAAATACCAATCCAAGCATTACACAGATTACGAACTGAAACGTTCCGGATAGCAGTAATGATTTGCCCACCTTCTTTAATTCTTTAACATCTATCTCCAGACCTATCATAAACAAAAGAAGAATCAGTCCCATATGAGAAATGGTTTCTATATCATGTTCATTCTGAATGAACCCGAATCCAATTCCGGGACCTATGATAACGCCCGCTGCAATGTATGCAAGCAATAAAGGCTGTTTTAAAAAATGCGCGGTGAATGCCATTACGGTGGCAGCCAGGATGGCTATACCAATGCTCGAAAGAATTGTGTCCGAACCTGATCCGGTTTCGGAAGTTAACATGCTGAAACCAAATGTAAGCAGGCAAAAAAACCCGCACAGAAACAAAAAATTTTTTTGTTCAGGTTTACTCATCATTGATAATGGGAACGTGACAATTATGAAAGGCTATTATATGATTTAATGCTTTAGTGATCTTATTACAGATAAGTTCAAATAACAATATCCTGATTAAAATTACTACTCAAATAATATAGAAGTTTTTCCAACCGAGATGTGAAGAACAACCTAATGAGCAAAATTAATAATTGAATTTGCAAACTAAGAATTAAGAATAGCAATCAGGATCAGATATAAATCCCAATCCCAAATCCGAAATTCCAAATCCCAAATCCGGCATTAAAAAGCGTCTCCTATCCACACCCCATTCTTCAGCGTCTTATCCCATTTCCTTAACGGATGTCTTTCGGGTTTTAAATTCTTTTCTGTGTCCCATGGTTCGAACGCATTTTTTATATTCGCGAGTCCTGAATTTTTCAGCTCGGGATAATGACGGAGTATGATGGTTTTTAAATCGGATTGGTCAATCCAGTCGAGTCCTTCTTTTGTATAGTATGCGTCTGTATAACAATCTGTGTAGAACCTGTCGGCCTGCAGCCTTCTTGTCGCGTTCAGAATAAATATCTGAAACATTGTTTCACCGAATCCAAAACCGTCCGGACGATGACCTTCTCCCAGCGTGCCTACCATCAGATCAAGTCTTTCAATAGCTCCTTCATCATTGCCGTAAATTTCTTTGAGCTCATTGACAATTGCGCCATCATCAGTCAGATCTTCGAACTTGGTTATTGGTTTCAAACCAAGCTGTCTTCTGAATTCATTGTATCTTGGCACTCCGCGTTCACGACAGCGTAGAATATCGATGGCTCCCATGTCAAACAAAGGATTGAATGGGATGCTCAGCTCCTGCATGAATTTCGGATAATTATTCAAAACTAATTGTCCCGGATGCTGATTGCCGAAGGAATAAAATAGATCAGCCATTGAAACTTCCTTAGTGAGTTTTCCCGCGCCAGCCTGTCGTGTTTTGGAAAATGGAATTTCCGTTATGGTCTCACCTGTGCTGTTCTTCTTCAGATGAAGTGTTTCCGGTAAAAGAGAATGCAGCCTGTAAACTTCAACGAACTCTTCTGAAAATCCATAAGCTACTCCGTGCTTATTTATCGGATTTCCTACAACGCCGCCAAGCTCCGGATTTCTTACGTTAATCTCCGATACAGTTTTCGGATGCGCGCTCTTTTCAAAAACTTTTGTGAGTATGCCGTACCAGTTTGCATTTAATCCGAGGTCCAGTCCCTTGTTCGGAAGTATAGCCGGTGTCCATTCAACGGAATGTATCTTTGCCATTATCGCGGCATTAATTAGACGCGCAACATTGAACAGTCTGGTATCATCCCAATCCGGATAATGTTTTTTAAGATGATCACAGATCGCGTTGTGCTCTCTTGTAAAAAGAGTATGCAGCATGCTCATCCCGACCCACCAGTTTCTGATAAAACCTGTTTGCTCGATCCCCTTTTTATCCAGCGGCAATAATCCGTCGGGATTTACATTGAGCTTTCCGTCAACTCCGCTTCTCAGCCTGTCAACAGTTTCCTGATCACTGCCGTAGATCTGTGATCCGTCCCACCAGTGTGTTACTTCATTTATAAAACTTACAGGCGCCTCTTCCTTTCCGTTCATCCGTGTGGGATCGGGCTGAGTCCGGGGAATCAGCATCTTCGTTTGTAAATATTTTTTCCGAGCGGGATCATCTTCCGCGAGCGGCACTTCGATCACTTCTTTCAATAATGGTTCTCCGTGATTGATCCAGTCAGCATTCTGAAATTGTATCCAGCATGCGGCAAACATATTTAGAAATGGGACCTCTTTCATTTCCTTATCGCGGGTAAATAATCTGCGGCTTATCTCACGCGGATTCGGAGTCAGAAGTTCTTCGTCCGATTCAACACGGATCGCGCTTAATTTTATATTACGCGCCAAACGTGTACCTGCCGCACCTTCTTTCGGATTTTTTAAATTGTTCCAGCTGCCATCCGCGGTTCTGTAATACTGTACTCCTTCGGGAGGAGTTTGTCCTTCGGGCTCAAATCCAATCAGAGTGCCTTTCGGATATGTCTGATGAAGATTGTACTTATTTAATTTTTCCCGCATGTAAGCGAGAGTGAGAATTCCCAGGAACAATGGTTTCCTGTACCACTTAGTCCAGACCTTTCCGCTTACTCCTGCTACTCCACCCCAAACTTTCATACCAACTCCCATAAACGCAGTGGCTACAATTCCAATCCCATTCCCAAGGAGTAATTTTCCTTTTCCTTTTTTTTCTCCCATTACATTTTCCTGCAATGGATCTTTCGGGATCGATCCGGGTTTTATACTGCTCTTTGTCAGAAGCTTTTCTTTATCAAAATAATAAAAATCAGGAACCGGCACATTCAATTCTGAGTGAACATTCACAGTTGACTTTTCCAGCATTGCTTTCCATTCTTCATTAGACGGATCCAGGTTTACCGCCTGTTGATATACTTCTGCAGCAAGATCATATTGCTCATTATGAAAATACGCGAGACCTAGCATTGCAAGATTGGCTGCATCCGGATTTGATTTTACTTTCTCCTTTATTCCGGCTATCGCTTCCGTATATTTTTTTTGATCAATTAAAGATGTGATCTCCTGTATACCTAAAGAAGTTGTAGATGTATCCATTTTAAATTTTCAATTTTAAAATTGTGAAAATATTTTTTGTAACAAACGAAATTATTTTTTTCTTTTACCGTTTAATCGGGAAAACAGTTAGGTCCTATTGCTCCACCCCGGTACATAAGAACAACCTTGTCGTTGAAAATAATATAATTGCATTTGTCATCATAATGAGATTTCAAACTATCCGGGATTGCATTGTTAAAAATTGCATAATAATATTTTCCCAATCCATCTCTTGCAAAACCTATTTCAGAAGGCTCACTCCGTGAAAATGATTCGTTAACGAAATAAGCCTCTTCGTTTGAGACAGATATGCAATTAGCTCTGTCTAACATCTCTTTTATCTTTTTAAAAGTATCATCAGACCATTTTAATTTTTGTTTTACTAATTCCAATGATTTTGTTTCGGGTGCGTAATCTGTAGTATCAAATGCAGACATAGGCCGTTCTTTATATGTAAACGGGTCAAAAGGGTGTTCATCAAATAATGGAATTTCTTTTCTTCTGGCATTTTTAATATCAACTTCATATACCCTAAGATCAACTTTATTATTACGATCAAATTCTATAAAAACACTATACTCTTCTGGAACAATTGAATTAAAATATTCTTTCAACTCTAAAATTTCAGTTTGTTTGTTGTTATAATTATCAATTAGTTCCTCTTTACTTGAACTGTCAAACATCCCTAAACTGTTTAATACTAAGAATATGTAACCTAAATAGCCAAACAAGACAAATGACCAAAGTCCCGAACTGATCAAAACCCAAACAATAATTTTAACAATCAAAATTGTATTTTTAAAAAGACTATATAATTTTTTCCCTAAACAGAAGTGAGTATAGATGCTGCCTTTGAAAAATTCCTCTCCTTCACAAACCCTTGTTTTGGAAGGGATGCATGATACTGCTCTTGAAGGATTCCAAATGAAAATCAAGTTACCAATTAAAAATTGTTTCATTCCATTAACAATAGGCGCTTCAATTTCATGGAATCACTAAAATAAATTTGTTCTTATTATTACCCGTTCATACATTTTACTCCGAACTCTACACTCCACGCTCTTACACTTATGAATTATTTTTTCCTTTCAGCCCAACTCGCAGTGTAAACTTTCTTTCGCGACCTATTCATACTTCCCAGAGGTTTAAAGTTTGACTCATCAACATTCCACGGACTGAATGCAAGTGCATCCAACAAGCTCGCTTTCATTTTTACTGTTCTTCGGAATTATCAATTCCGCTATCGTCTTAAAGCTCGTGTCATCACCCCACGATATGCGAGCATCTTCGACCGGTGTGCTTTCTTCGTCTTTAAATCTCTGAACTTCGAAATAAAATTTTATGTCGTCTTCGCGAAGTTCGCTCTCAATTTTTTGCCGTAAGTTTTTTTCACCTTCCTTTATTTCATCCTGTTCAGGTTTTATTTTTTGCGGTCTTAATCTGAATTTTACCGCTACCGACTTTTCAGGTGTGATGGAATTGCCTATTGCTACTGACGCACGGCTCCAGAATGTTTCCGTGGACAGGCTCTTAACTTTTATTTTCATTTGTTTTCTAAGTGTACCGGCAATATGAATTGTAGTTTTGAACCCGAGATTTTTTAAAAGAAAAGGGAGAGCTCCGATCATTTCCGCTATCTCACTTTCAAGCGGAAACTGGTCAGGAATTTTATCTTCCATTATATCTTTTTCTACTCCGGCTCTGATCGCAAACATAGCCTCGCGCGCATCCTTAGCATGATGAAGCTCTGCGTTGGTCATTAAAAGATCGTGGCCGTCTTTACCGGCATCTATCCGGACTGCGATTCCTCGTAAGTCCGGCTTTGAGTCGTCATCAATAATTTCACCGCTTGCATTTGAAAAGCGGACTGTTGCACGATACTCTTTTCCCGGGATCAAAAATCCTGCATTCAGGTCCTGCGGTAATCCGGGCAATACTCTGAAAACCGCATCCGTAAAACCCGCCAGTGTCTTTGCGTGAATTGCTCTTGCCGGAATGTTGTTGTTGGCTTCTTTATAATGCTTAACCACTTCTCTTATCTGCAGGGCTATCCGATCAAAAAAGATCTCCTCTTTTTCGATGGTGCCTTTTTCATATTTTCCATCTTCATTAAAATATTCTTCTTTCCAGTTTAAGCCTTTGCTCATAATTTTACAGACTATAAATATATTTTTTGAATTGATATAACTTATCTATACCGGGATTAATTTTCAAGATTTTAAATGTAAAGGGTGTTATTTTCGGGGAATTGAATTGGATGGTTTTTTACCACAGAGAACATTCTTTTTTTTTAATGTTTTTCTTTGTGTCTCTGTGCCTAAAAATCAATAACACCATATTAAATACCTCAGGTGCCTTGAAGTTTTTCTTTCACCACTAAGACTCAAAGACTCTAAGAAAAGAAATTAACCTTTGGGTCTTAGCCTTTGTATTAATTTTTATAGACATTTGAGTTTTAAAAATAATTATTCAATTTCATATAAGCTTTTATAATTCTATTTTGTAATACATAAAAAAAATCGGTTTAGATAAACACCAATCTGATTTGGGATTTGGGATTTCGCTCGCCTCGCATTCGCTCAGCGAAGCAGGCAAGGCGGGCGGAGCAGGAATTTGGAATTTATTTGATTTGAGGAGTATCTGAAATAAAATCTATAGTTAATTTATAAAACAAAATGAATCATAAACGCAAATTAATTTTTCTCCTCCTATTCAGCTTAATTTTTATTTACGGTTGGGGAGCCAGCGGACACAAGATCATTAACAGAAGATCTACATTCTCACTTCCGCCTTCAATGAGTTTCCTTAACTGGTCTGACTCTCTGGCCGCACATTCATCAGACGCGGATTACAGAAGATCCATTGATTCGAATGAAGCGCCGAGACATTTTATTGATATTGATGATTATCCGGAATTTATTGCGACAGGCAGAATTCCTCAGGATCTGGATTCACTGATCGCTCTTCACGGAAGCAGCTTTGTATATGATACTGGCATTTTGCCTTTTTCAATAATGGCCACTATCGATTCAGTAAAAAAATATTTTCAGCTGCACAATTTTCAAAAGGCAATGCTGCATGCCGCCGACCTCGGACACTATGTAGGGGACGGACATAATCCCCTTCACATCACCAGAAATTATGACGGGCAATATACAAATCAAAACGGAGTTCACTCAAGGTATGAAACTCAGATGATCAACCGTGATTCGGCTAACATCATCTATACTTTTGAAAATGCTGCTTACATTCCAAATATAAACCAGTTCGTATTTAATTTCCTTTATAATAATTACAGGTATGTTGACTCTGTTCTGAAGTATGACAGCATAGCACATGCGATTGCACAAAACTATAATACACAATATTATCAGATATACTGGCAGCTGGCAGGAAATTTTACGACCATGTTATTTAATAACGCGTCTCACTT
>JBDTLQ010000060.1:0-11158 GCA_039934715.1 Ignavibacteria bacterium
GCGCCGCCTGTACTGTTGTTTTTAAGATAAAGTCCGACATATATAAAAAGTACAGGTGAACCTGAAGGGAAATAGACCGGCATATTGAAAATATTATTCTGAATCAGTATCCTGTAATTATTTTCGCCATAGATCCCTTTGCTTATTCCGCCGTAGGGAATATTGAAGGTATTATTTTTTATTACGCGATTTGTACGTGAATAATCAGCATTGTTTGTTATAGAAAGCGCAGTCTTTGCGTTGCTGAAAGTACAATTAATAATAGAATCAACTCCCGAATTTGAAAGAACAATTCCTTCCCACTTTTTTGAAGTGTCGGATGATGAGAACTCGGCGTTGTTAGCAATGAGAGTTGCGCCGCTGTCGATAATGATTTTGGAGTTCTCGCCGAGCTTAATTTTTGAACCGTATTTCATGATCAACCCTGTTTTGTTTCCTGTAAAGCGTAAATTTGTGCTGTCAGGAATTTCCCAGACAGCATTAGAATCAAGAATGATTTTTGCGCTATCTCTTATTTCATAATTATCCAGAATACCACATTGAGCGAAATAGATTGTTCCTCCTTTATATACAATACTTCCGTTACCTCTTATCGAAGCACCATAATTGCAAAATATACCACCTTGAAGTATTGTTATCTTAGCGTTACTGCCGAGATATAATTTGCTATTGTTAGCAAGTATAAGACGATTTTTTTTTCTCACAATAATCTCTGAATTGGCTCGCAAGATTAATGCGCTGTTAATTTCGACGTTCATTTCGAAGAAAGAATTTGAAATATTTGAGACAACTTCTGTGAAATTCAAAGTTCTTCCGGTATCCAATTCTAAATGTGCACCCTCTGATACATTAACACGTGTTGGGAAATCAATCATTTGTGAGGAATCAGGTGTAAATACGTTTTTATCAATAGATAAATACGATATCAGCTTGCCATTTCGAGCATCGTTAAATACATTATTTTGATTTATCCCTCCCAGAATAACATTGCAGTCTCTGCGGGAGTCTTGAGGAAAAATTGTATAAGGATTTGGATTAGCAATAGTTCCAGTGGCGTAGACAAAATTTCCAAAATTCTTTTGAGTATTTTGTGAGGAACCTAATGGTTTCCAATTTTGAATAGTGTAAGAGCTTGAAGTTAATTTAACTCTGAGTTCAGCTGCTCCCCATAGGTAAACAAGTGAATCATTATAAAAAAAAATTTGAAGGTCGCCGTAAAGATCACTAACATCTGTTTCTAAAATAATTGAATCTAAATAAGCATTTGTTAAACTTATTTTATATCTCCCATAACTAAAGATTCCAAACACGTTACCAACTTGTCCGTCATCTGGATCGTATTCGAGCCCTTTTGTGGTATCGGATGCATATAAAGTAAAATTATTATGTAGGGTATCATATCTATCACGATAAATCCCTGATATATAATCACATTTGTTATATAGATTTTGCGGATTGCTTCTCTTTCTTGCTTTTAAATTGCATTCAAAATCTCCATTAAATACTACGCTAACTGGATAAATTCTTATGTTTACATTTTCAGAACTATTATTTACAAAAACTAACTCCTCCACGAAACTATCTTGTGGAATTGCTGTATTAGAAATTAGAAAGAAAATGGTAAATTTAATTAGAGTCTTCAAAGTGAAATTCATTTAATATTATTTGATTAAAATCATTTTCTTTATTGCAATATTTTTTTCTTCAAAAATCATTTCATAAAAGTAAATCCCACTGGCAAAATTTATTTTTCCATCGCTTGCTGAAAACAAAGTTTCATAAGTCCCTGCCGATAGATTACCATTGAAAATCATTTTTACTAATTTGCCGCTAATATCATAAACATTAAGTTCAACTGATCCAGATTTACTAATATCAAATTTTATTTTTGTACTAGGATTAAATGGATTGGGATAATTTTGATACAGATTAAATGTTTGAGGTATGATATCACTATTTAACTTAACATACAAAGGTTTGGAAAAAAGTGTGCTATCTGTCCTTATAATAATTGTTTCGTCTTCATCAATACTTCCCTGATTCTTTTTATAAATTCCTGCAAATAGAATGTCACAATTTTTCAAGGGGTGAATCGAATTGACTGATATATAGCCTGTGGTGGGATAATATTTTTCAAACAAGACATAACCTAGAGAATCCGACACCCAATTTCTAACATACATTGTATCCCCTATTCCAGGATAAATTTGTGATGTAAAAGCAAATCGGTTGTCATTGATTACACTTGCAGCATAAAGTGATTTCAACTGGGAATCTGGAAATACATTAACTGATTTTTGAAACCCTTCTAAATCATATTTTCCAAAAAAAACCCCCCCGTTCGTAATTCCAAATATCAGATATTTATCATTCAGTATTGATACTTTAGTTATTGAACCTCCTCCATTGTTTAAAATCTTAAATCTTCGTTCCCAAATTTTTTCTCCATTAGTATCCAGTCTGATTAGTTCCATTTTTGTATCGGGGTCACTCACATATCCACCTGCGATATATCCTCCATCAATGGCTTCGAGACATGAAGTAAATCCCATCTGATTAGAAACCACATAATTCCTTTTCCACATCAAACCGCCTTTAGAATCTATCTTCATAACATATCCTTCAAGCCAATCCCGCCCGCATACAATGAATCCTCCATCAGATACTTCTTGTATGTCATAACATTCTGCACCGGAAGAATAAAATTTTTGCCAAACTATATTTCCATAGCAGTCTATCTTCAAAGTAAAAGCAGAATCGAGTCCATAACCAGTCATAACACATCCGCAGTCATTTGTAGGGGCAACTGAATAAGCGTAATGACCAGCATTGTATTTCTTTGTCCATAGAGTATCTCCATATTGGTCTATTTTGAGAACATATATTCGACCGCTGGAAAAACTTGTTCCGGAGTTTCCAACTATAAAAAAATTTCCATCCGAAGATTCACAAACATCATAAGCTCCTTCATCGCTTTGCGGATATCCATATTGTTTTTCCCATGTAATGGATGGTTGAGAACTAAGATTTTCGGAATTTATCAGAAAAAAGAAAAGAAGAAATATTTTTGTCAGCCTATTCATATGTCAATTTTTAGTAAACATACTTCAAATCAAATTAAAGCTCAATAGAGTTTTCTGCTTTGCCGTAATTGCAGGGTCATTAAGAATTTATAAGAGGGTAAGAGTAAAATTTCTTTCATGACCATTTACCTTTGTGGTGTTAAAAAAAACTTTAGACAAAAGTTAGCTAAATGAAATCAAATATCAAGTATTAAAAATGATTTGTAATGTCGCCCCGGCAGAGTCTCCCGAAAAAACCCTTGAATTACAGACGCGGACACGAAACAAGTTCACAGATGATTTCATTAAAAAAAATGAGACCAGAAATTTCAGATCCTGATCTCATTATCTTTGAACTGCATGATTTACAGTCCGGGTAACAATTATTTTAATACGTCTTAAACCTTATACAAAATTCAGATAACTGAATTGATCCCCAAGCACCAGCTTATCATCAGCGTCCAGCCACTTGTTTAAAAGTGTCGCATAAATATTCCTGAAATCTATTTCATACTTCAAATCTCCGTTTTCAAGATCATCAAGATCGGGCATGCTGTTATAAGATCCCGGACTTTTCAGATCTCCTCCGATGAGAAATATATTGTTGGCTGTTCCGTGATCCGTACCTCCGCTTCCGTTTTCTTTAACCCTTCTTCCGAATTCAGAAAAGGTCATGATCATTACTTCATTTAGCTTTTGATTCTGCCGAAGATCTTCTGTCAGAGAATACAATCCTTCAGACAATTCTTTCAGCAATTTATCCTGTCTTCCCAACTGATTTACATGTGTATCAAATCCTGTCATTGAAACATAATATACAGTCGTATCAATGTTTGAAATTATCATCTCGGCAATGGTCTTTAGATTTTTACCGAACTGTGAATTCGGGTACTCAAGTTTTGATTTATATATCCGTGAATTTTCGTAAACATAATCAGCCGACGAAGTCGTCTCAATTAAAGTCTTATAAAGATAGCTTACATTTGTGTCTTCGTGATCGTGCTTATTATTCTTTGCTATGTCAAGTAAGAATCTTTCTGATGAATTCATATAAAATCTTTTCGGATCTTCGACAGCGATCCCGCTTTTCTTCTGCCCTTTCATTGCAAGTGTGAGAAGTGAGTCAACTTCAATCGCGCTGTAAGGATTCTTGCATGTCTCACATTCCGAATCAAGATATCTGCCTATCCAACCTGTGTTAAGAAAGTTATCGGAGCCGCTGCCGCTCTGCCATATGTCCATTGAACGGAAATGAGATCTGTCGGGATTGGGATAGCCGACATTATTTATAATGCTGAGATTTCCTTTGTCAAAAATTTCCTTTAGCTTTCCCATCTGAGGGTTAAGCCCGATCTCGTCATTCAATTTTACGATCTTATCTTCACTTATCGAAAGCCTCGGACGAAGGCTGTAATAAATATCGTTCCGGAAAGGTATGACCGTGTTCAATCCGTCGTTGCCTCCGGACAACTGAACAATAATTAGTTTCTTTCCACCGGCCATTAATTTCTGAAGCCTGGGACTATTTATTAATTCATTAGCCTGTAACCCATTCAGAAAGCTCGGTATAAGAAGTGACGTTGATGCAAGGGCCGAGTATTTGAAAAATTTTCTTCTGCTGATCTTATTCATAAATTATCTTTAATTTCTTATTTCAAAAAAACATAAATTTTTTTGTTATATAATAATTATTACTCAATACTCTATACTCTATACTTAACTTTCAACTTTCAACTTTCAACTTTCAACTTTCAACTAAAAAAGCTGATACTCCGGCAAAGAAATTATTCTCAGCGTAAGTGATTCGATGAGTGTCTTCTTGCTTGAATCATCCGCATAATCTTTGATAATATTTCTTGTATTATCTTTTAATTCAACCTGCAGCAGATAATCCGAGAGTTTTTCAAACAGTTCTTCTTGGTCATACTTTGAAAACTCTTTTATATATGCACTGAGGTCTGTCTTTGTTCTCATTTCTTTATAGAGTTTCTTTTCTTTTTTTGTGATCTCAATATACTCTTCGCCCATTTCCGGTTGCTCGTCTTTGTAATCAAAATCAAGATTGGATGAATGAAAGATAATCTCAGGGAGCTTTAATCTCTGCATCAGTGAAGAAGAATCTATCCAGCTCTTTCCTCCTGCCCACCCGGCTACATTCGGCGGATTGAAAAGAATCTGACCAAGTGATCTCTGCAATGCCATCAGCGGCATCGGGTTCATGAAATCAATATTGAAGCTTCTCGTTAGGCCAACGATTAGTTCGATAGGCGATTTTATTTTAACCCCGATATTCTCTTTATCATAAAACCAGTCTGAGCTGAAAATATTTTTCATTAACGACGAAATGTCATATTGTGATTCAAAAAATTTTTTTGCAAGATCTCCGGCGATCTCCTTGTTGATCTTTTCATTGACAAAGTATTTATAAATTTTTTCCGTTATGAATTCCGAAGTCCTTCTCTCTTCAAGGATCCTGTTAATAATGTCTTCTCCTGTGTAGCCGGCTGTCTTTCCGAAAAAAGTTTTATTGTCGAAGTCATGCTGTTTGTTTCTGAAAACAAACTTGCCTTCCTTATCAAAGCCCCAGCCGGTAAACGCCCTGGCCGCTTCCTTTACATCCTGCTCGGAATAAAATCCTCTGCCTAATGTAAACAGCTCCATTACTTCGCGCGCGAAATTTTCATTGGGACTGGACTTTTTATTCTGCTGGTTATTAAGGAATTGAAGCATCGCAGGATCTTTCGAAATTTCCATTAACATATCACTGAATTTACCCAGAGCATGCTTCCTTAAAATATTATTCTGATTCTGACAAAAGACCCCGACCCTTGTCCTGCATGCGAAATGTCCGTGCCAGAATAATGTCATCTTCTCTCTCAGCTGCGCCTTATCGTTAACCATTTTTTCTATCCAACCGATGTTCAGATTCTTCACATCATCACGCGACTGCCTTTTAAATTTTTTCTTTTCCTGCTTGGAAACTTCAGCCGGGTTATCTTTATCATTTTTCTTTTTGTAAATATTTGAAATTCCTTCGAGACTCAGATCATTATAACTTTTCGACTTTTCGAAAAGCTCCTGAGTTATTATGGTTAAAGATTTTCCGGATGAAAGTTTGATTCCTGAAATGCTCTCACCAAATCCTGCCCTGTGATATAAATGCTGTATCTTTTTTTGATTTGTAATTTTATACATCTGTATTGGGGGAAAATTTTCTCAGGTTAGACAGCCTCATTGATGAATGGTTTAATTATTTAAAATAGTTTTTTCAAAACTAAGACTTTATTTCAATAATAAAAAAAGCCGGACACTCTTCCGGCTCAATTTTTAATAAAATTATTTTTTGATGGTGATCTTAAGCGGGAATATTTATCTGAACTCTTTATCAATGACACTGATCTCTCCGGGATAAGTGATCGCTCCGAGAAATGTGTCAACGGTGGGTTTTATTTTTAATGTAAGTCTTGAGCTGTTGCCGGTCTTACCTCCTATTGCAAGCGCAAGGTTCAGCAGGCTTTCATATCCGCCGTCGCCAAAAAATTTCAGTAGATCGACAGTGATCGGTATCGGAATGACTGTTTCCTTGCCTACTCCGGGAATTGTGATCGGGGTATTGATTGCACCACTTATTATATCCTTATTGTCAATTAACAATCTCCAGTCAAGCGCCTTCAATATCGCGGAAGATTCGGCGGAACCTCCGGCAGAGTTAGGATTCTTTGCGATAAGATTGACGGTAAAAGTAGTTGGCATCTTTCCGCTTGCAAACGCCGCCAGCAGATTCGCACCGTCAAACACAGTGACATCTCTAAGGGAAGTTATGTTGTTTAACCTGACTCCGGCAAGATTCAGATTGTCAACTTTCCCGAGCCTGAACTGAAGTCTTTGCGCGTTCTCAATTGCATCACTTACTCCCGAACAATGGAACTGAACCGATAGTATCAATATGAACAGCGCTGATAATAGTAGTCTGATTTTAATTTTCATGTATTTTAATTTTTTCTTCAATATAAAATAATTAATGACAACTTTTTATTCATTAAAGCTAAGCTTATCTAAGTAAACCAAGTAAACGACAGTTTACTATAAAACGTCCGCTTCGCCGAAGCGAGGCGAGCGGATAACGCGGAAGAAAACTGATTTACACTGATTTCTTTTTTTTCAAGGTCATTTCAAACATAAAAATTATCTTTTAATAGGAAAGAATAAATTATTTTATAGTTAGAAAAGGCAAATTAAAAAAATCTCTAAATCAGTGATAATCAGTAAAATCTGTGTTATCCGCGGTCAATTTTTTCTAGTGTACTTAGAAAGCTGATTTCAACAGAATCTTTGACTTTAATATCAGATACAGTTTAGGTAATTTTAGCAACAGAAAATCATAAAACACAACTTGATAGAAACCCGGAAGAAATCTGAAAAGACCGTACTTGTATGCTATTCCAACAGGAGAGATAAAGCAAACTATCATTCCGAAGAATCTCTGGATGAATTAAAATTTCTGGCTGAAACTGCCGGAGCTCTGGTTATAAAAACTTTCTACCAGGAGAATGATACTTATGACTCCAGATTCATGATAGGAAAAGGCAAAGCTGATGAGATAGCTGCATTTGTCGAAGAGCATAGCGTGCAGCTCGTAATTTTTGAAAATGAACTGGCATACACTCAGCTTAGAAATCTCGAGCAGAAAATAAAATGCAAGATAATTGACAAATCAAATCTGATCCTTGACATCTTCGCCTCTAACGCAAGGACTTCACAGGCAAAGCTGCAGGTTGAGCTTGCTCAGCTTGAATATTCTCTTCCGCGTCTTACAAGACAATGGACTCACTTATCCAAACAGTTCGGGGGAATAGGAACAAAAGGACCCGGTGAAACTCAGATTGAAACAGACAGAAGAATCATCGGTAAAAGAATATCCGTATTAAAAGAGAAGCTTGAGAAAGTAGCGGAACAGAGAAAGACGCAATCGGGTGAGCGAAAAAAATTTTTCAGGATCTCTCTTGTAGGATATACCAATGTAGGCAAATCCACTCTGCTGAATGTTCTGACCGACGCTAAGGTTTATGTCGAGAATAAATTGTTTGCTACACTTGATACATCGACAAAAGTTTTAGAGCTTACGTCGGAGAACGGATCGGCGCTCACAAAATTTCCGAAAAAAGTTCTTATTTCCGATACAGTGGGTTTTATCAAAAATCTTCCGCATAAATTAATTGAGTCATTTAAATCAACATTGTCAGAGGTAATAGAGTCAGACCTGCTTCTACATGTCGTTGATGTTTCTAATGCAAATTTCCAGGAACAGATGGCTGTGGTTTCCGATACACTGCTTGAGATCGGCGCTGAAGGTAAGACGATCATTAAAGTTTTCAATAAGGTTGATATGATCGTGGATCCGGCTCTCATAAGTTCTTTGAAAAAAGAATTCAAGGACGCGGTGTTCATTTCCGCTGAGAAGGGTTTGAATCTTAAGAAGCTAATGGAAATCATTAAGAGCGAGCTTAACAAGGACAATGTTGAAAGGACCATAAAATTAAAACCTGATGATCATAAGAAGGTAAGCATGATCTATAAACTCGCGGAGGTAAGTAAAGTTAAATATCTGAAGACGGGTATAAAGGTAACATTCAAAACCAATGACTCTAATTATTCAAAGTTAAAGACATTGCAGGATTAAAAACATGAAAAACAAGAATATTGAGATTTCCCATTTCGCACGGCACATTTTCTGGAATTATAAAAAAAACGTGTACCTTAACGAAGATATTGTAATTCAGAATGTTATTCTTTATGGCGATATTGAAGACTACAAAAAGTTATTAAAGCATATAAGTAATGACAGCTTGTCTAATATTATCAAAAAACTGGAAGACACGGGCAAGGATAGGAAAAGAATAAATTTTTTTAAAAAAATTTTATTATAGAAAGTTTGGATCTGAATTTTCTTACTGAAAAAACAAGAATCGTATTTGAAAGATTAGCAAAAGAAAAATTTTTAAATGATTATACCTTAGTCGGTGGAACAGCGTTATCAATACATTTGCAGCACCGTCTCTCCGAAGATCTGGATTTTATTTATGACGGGGAAATTCTTAAAACTGATTCCATAAAAAAGTTTATTGACAAAACATTCACAAAAAATTATAAACTGATCAAACAAGATAATGAACATCAACTGGATTTTTTGATAAATGAAGTTAAGGTGACATTTTTTACTAACAGTGCTGTAATGATTCGTTTTCAGGTTAAAACATATTCGACGAAGTACAAAGAATTAAATATAGCTACTATAGACATCATTGCAATATTAAAATTGAACGCCATAGCGCATAGAAATACTATCAGAGACTATTACGATCTGTATTTCATTGCAAAGAATGTACTTTCGTTAAAAAAAATTTTTGAAACCAGTAAAGATTTATTATCCAATTTATCAGAAATTTCTTATACAGAAAGCATTATTTATGTCGATGATATTGAGGAGGAAAGTATTTCAGACCACCTCGCTGCTAAAGAAAATATTACGAAGCATGAAATATCTGATTTTTTTACAAAAGAAGTAAGAAGAAATTTTAATAAATAATTTAATATAAAGGAAAAATAATATGCAATCAGTAGGAACATACAAAGGAGTTGATTATTATGGCATTGATGACATGCTTAATGACGAAGAGAAATCTATACGGGAAACCGTAAGGGATTTTGTTAACGAAGAAGTTTTACCGGTGATCGAGGAGTATAATCAGGAGATGCAGTTTCCCACTCAGCTCATTCCAAAGATGGCTGAACTCGGAATATTCGGACCAACACTTCCGGTCGAATACGGAGGAATGGGAATAAATAACATCGCATACGGATTGATAATGCAGGAGCTTGAGAGAGGCGACAGCGGTGTAAGGAGTTTTGCCTCGGTACAATCGGCACTGGTAATGTATCCGATCTATACATTCGGCAGTGAAGAGCAGAGAAAAAAATATTTACCGAAGCTTGCCAAGGGAGAATTCATCGGATGCTTTGGTCTGACCGAGCCTGACTTTGGAAGCAACCCCGGAGGAATGATAACAAAAGCAGAAAAGAAAGACGGCGGCTATGTTTTGAACGGAGCCAAGATGTGGATCACTAACGGAACGATCGCAGATGTCGCGGTGGTATGGGCAAAGCTTGACGGCAAGGTACGGGGATTTCTTGTTGATAAAGGTACTAAAGGTTTTTCCGCTCCCGAAATGAAAGGCAAACTTTCTTTAAGGGCATCGATAACTTCTGAACTTGTTTTTGAAGATTGTTTTATTCCCGAAGAAAATTTAATGCCTAACAGCAGCGGATTGAAATCGCCACTGATGTGTCTTACACAGGCAAGGTACGGGATCGCGTGGGGTGTTATCGGACTGGCGATGGAGTGCTATACAACCGCGCTTAATTATTCCCTGTCACGCATTCAGTTCGGAAAACCGATCGCGGCATTTCAGATAACACAGGAGAAGCTTGCTTACATGCTCACTGAGATCACAAAGGCGCAGCTGCTTTGTTATCAGCTTGGAAAGCTAAAGGATTCCGGAAAGATGAGACCGCAGCAGGTTTCAATGGCTAAGAGAAACAACTGTGAGATCGCGAAAATTATAGCAAGCATGGCAAGAGAAATGCTGGGAGCTAACGGAATACTCGATGAATATCCGGTAATGAGACATATGAATAATATTGAATCGGTAAAGACCTATGAAGGCACACACGAAATGCATACACTGATTATCGGTGAAGATGTGACAGGAATTGCAGCATACGAATAAAATAAATTTTATTATGGAATTCAAACTTGTAAAAAAGATTACATATAAAGGACCTTTAAAGAGTGCTCCGAGAGATTTTGACTATTGGAAAACGAGACCGCATGAGGAAAGAATCGCTGCTGTTGAATTCTTAAGACAATCACTTTATGGAAAAACTACACCCAGATTACAAAGAGTTTATACGATTATTAAACGAAAATGAAGTCGACTATCTTGTGATAGGAGCTTTTGCAATGGCGTTTCATGGACACCCAAGAAATACAGGTGATATAGATTTTTGGATAAGAAATGATAAAGATAACGCAGGCA
>JBDTLQ010000061.1:0-11153 GCA_039934715.1 Ignavibacteria bacterium
TCGAAGTAAAGGTCTGAGTATAATTATCTTTTCCGGGGAGACATTGTTGTATTAAGAATGTTCCAAGTTCATATTTTTTGACACTCTCGTTATATGCGGTTACTTTATCAATGTAATCACCTACAACTTTTTCGTCTTTTATAACTAAGAACCTGCCTTTATATTTTTTCACAAGTTCTTCTTGATTTTTTATATAATATTTAAATTCTTTTTCTAACATGATTAAATATAATAGTTGTTTAATAGTTAAACAATTCACCTATGAATAGAATATTGCCGCTTGCATTCGGTCCAATCAATACCTGAAAACTATCAAGCTCCTGGCTGATATATTTCAGGCATCTGTAATTTTTACTTTCTATTAGCTTTATCATTATTGTTTTAAAATATTCATTTTGAGACTATGATTCTATTTATTTTGGTAATGGCCAATCCGATAAATCCGGGTAAATGATCCAAAGTAACATCTTCCTGTTTAGTTTTAATACTTTTTCATATTCCTCATACATTAGTTGTCCATCATATTCATCCTGATAATTAAAATGTGTTAAATAATTCCGATACTCTGTTATTTCCCATTCGCACTTTGAATTTGGTATTTCTTCTCTTTTATGAGAAATTTTGAATATCTCCATCTCAACTTTAGAAATTTCGACAGCTCTTTTTATTAAACTTTCTCCTCCAATATTTTCACTTACTATAAATTTAGAAATTGCTTCAAGCAAAAAATATGCAGACACAAACTTCGGTTCAAATATTTCTGTCTCACCAATTGTTATAAATTTGTTAATCAATGATGTGATATTCTTTTTGTCATCAGAATTTTTATCAATAAAATGTTGAATTAATTTAGAGAGATTATCAGAATTTAGGAATTTTCTAAATTCTTCATTAGATTTTTTCAAATAATCTTCTCCGCATAATTTGTTTGATTCTTTGAATTCAATAGTTTCGACTAATTTTTCTTTTTCATCCAATAATTCTGCATAATATGAATACGATCTCATTCTATGATTGAATACAAAAGAAACGATGAGCATAATATCTTCGACAATTGATTCATATTTCTCTAATATTTCTACTATTTCTTGATTCCCATAAGTAAATTGAACTTTTATAAAAAGCTCTCTTGCTAAAATGTTATCAGGTTCTTTATGCTTGTAGCAATAAACCCTTTCATCGAATACAAATTCATGATCATTAATTTTTATCTTGAATGGGATACTGTCAAATCTGAAAAGCCATTCCGGATAAAAATCATGCGAGAATTTTAAGTGACGTGATAAGTCTTTTATATACGGAATATGAAATCGAAGTTTGATTCTCTCGAATTTATTTTCAGACCAACGAAGTCTTTGTGAGTATTCATCTGCGTCAAAACTCAATTCCTGCCAATGTGAATTATATTCATTCTCTAAACTTGAGCCATTTAGTTGACCTTTTAATACTCTGCCGTTTATATCTGAAAAAAGAAATGTTCTAAATGGTTCATTCATCAAACTTATCGAGCGTTGATCTTCCTTCAAAATAAATCTTCCTTTCATTATCCTGTTTGAGTAATAGTCATCTTCATATATACATCTTACATTCTCTATAGAAAAGTCTTCAAATTCTAATTTGCCGTTAAATTCCTTGGTGACTATGTATTCTCTCAATTTATTATTATCTCAACTTACAAAAAAAGATATTTCTTAAATTCCACCTAAATTCTGTTGTCTCTTTCCAATGTAGCATAGCCTTCATCCGTGTATGCATTAATGTGGCACTTCGAATCAGCCCATACTTCTTTGATGAGTTTGATGATTGTTTGTTCTATAAAATGGATTCATTGGATTTATAATCTACTATAATCTACTTATTCATGATTTAACCAGAGATCTTTTGGTAAAAATTTATTAATTTCAGAATCAGAGAATGTAAATTCTTCATCCTTTTTTAGTGCAGTGGAAGCTAATGCATAGGCATCTGATGTTGTTGGTAAAGAATTTTTGTAAATCAAATCAAGATCACAAAGGAGTTGGTCTCTCCTTCTTGGTATCTCTTCTGGTTGTAATTTATCACCCATGATATCGGCAATAAAACAAGAATACTTTTCTCTTACTTGCCACAATTGATGCGCAGTCTGCTTATACTTATAAGCTTTTTCCTCTGGATTAAAACTCATTTGAAAAATTGCTAAACCTAAACCAGCAAAAGTAAATATAGCACCAATTACTAATAGTATATTTTGATCCGTGATTAATGAACCAAGTAATCCTGATGATCCAACGGTTAAAACAAGTAGATTTACCCATTTAAATTTTTTTGAAATCCGATCTTGAATTTCACATTCCTTTTCATAAGTCTTATGTGAATATACTACCCTTCCAAATGATTCTCTTATAATTTGTAAATTTATCTTATCCATATTTTTAAATAGTTTTAAAAATAGAAATCCTCTCCAAATATTTTTTTCCACTCAAGGGTCGCATTGTATTCGTTTTGTGACTCATAATTACATGCTTTTACTGATCTAGCATAAGCAGATTCAGCCTTGGATTTCCATTCACTTCCATAGTAAATTTTCTCATGAAGCCCTGGCATTGTACACTCTCCATTGACAAATTTTAACAATGCTTCAAAGTAATCTTTTACCATCCAATCATAATAAACTGAAGAATTGTTTGCGTACTTATAAGAAGTAAGAAAATTAACGGCACGTAACTCGATAACAATTGACTTTATTGGGACTAGGCAGTTATCTTGCCATTTTTTTATCATTTTAATCAAGTTACGTGTATTTCCACCATGAGCTGTATCAGAATTTGAAATGTTTTTAAGTTCAGCTCGTGGATCTGATATTAACCAACTTCCACCTCCAGATGTGTTAGGAATCCAGAATTGTCCTGATCTTTCTCCGATTGTTGCTTCAAAGCATGGAACAACTTCCACAAAATGGGCATTACTAAAATTTACAGCTACCACATGTTTATCAGCTTTTATCTCTGTATCAGAATATTTATCTAATAAGATTTTCTTAATTCTTTGTAATAAAGCTGACTGCACATTGTAAGCTGAGCTACTTTGATTAAACTCAGACCACGGTAATTTAAAATAAACATCAATATCCCTTGCTGGACGAATGCTTGTTCCTTTCCCATAAGAACCAACTAACAATTTTGATGAACCATCATAAGTAGTTGAATAGAAATAGTCGTGCAATTTTTTACAGACGCCATCGTACTTTACCTTTGCATCATCTCGCTGCGTTGTTGTAAGTTTGATATTATTAAGAAAGGTATCGAATCTATCTGATGTAGCCATAAAATTATTTCAACTCCCTTCTCCCCGTCACCAGCTGAGGAATTAAATGCTTACTGCTTTTTGTTTGCTTCTCCGATCTATTAGCAATCCTAAATTTTTCAAGCGATACTCTATTACACTTCCTGATACTCTGAAATCATTTCGCAACAAATTAATTACCTTATAATAAGAATCTAGATTGCATTTTTGATTATCAACAAATAATCTGCCATGGCCTTTATCATTAATATTATCTTGTTTAAGCAAATTATTCAACATTTCGATGAAAGGATCATGCGGTAACAGGAAACAAGATGCAAATTGATTTGCTTGCCACTCGATTTTTCTAATATCATCAATTGATATATGTTCTCCACTCTTATTCTTATACTCTTGTTCTGAATAAATTTCCCCTATCAAATATTTTTTATGGTTCAGAAAATAGTGACCTAATTCGTGAGCGAGCGTAAATTTGAGACGAAATTTATTTGATTGTGCCCCTAAGTAAAGTGTGATAATATCTGGATTAAATTTTATTTTTCCTAATATTACAAACCCTAAATGATCTAATTGAATATTCTGATTGATTTCAAATCTTATTTTGTATTTTTTTTCTAATCTTTTACAGTTATCAGTTATGGAATGTTCAAATTTATCAAATTCTATATTCTGGTTAACTTCATTGGCTAACTTTTCAATGCTCCCTTTTGTCATGAATTGAACAACTGAATCACTTTTAGAATTATCTTCAAAACTACACTTAACATCTCCTTCACTTAAAAAAAATCTAAAGAATGTTTCTATAGAAGTTGTAAAATAATCATTGATATTGGCATATAACTCAACATTATCCTCAATTTCATAATTGCTTGTTAATGCAAGTTGAATTTCTTTACTTGTTTGGTCAAAATCCTCCTGTTTCATTTTGATTGGAGCTATTCTTGTTAAAATCCAAGAAAAATTTTCATTATTGTTTAACTTAATTAATCCAATATTTTTTGATTTTGCATAAGCAAGAGAACTTTTCTGAAATCCTTGAGATGAAACTACAATCCCTTTTATGCCACTACCTGCAATTTGCATTAACTTTGAATAAAATTCTTCAATATCATTTACCGGAACTGATGAATTGTAATCTTTACATTCAATAATAATTAACTGCGACCAATCAGTTTGTTGAGGCAAATAAGATTCAATTGAAATATCAACTATTATATTTTCTCCTCGATCTTTAGAATGATATCCTTGCTTTGCTTTTATTTTGCTGGTTTTAGGATCAATATATAATCTCTTATTTCTCAACTCATTAGCAAAAACATCATATACTCTCTTTTCAAATTTGTTTCCAATTTCAACAGTGTTCCTCTTGGTTGTTTTCATATTTAGAATTTTGTCAACCTTTTTTTTCAAAACAACTCCCTCCTCCCCGTCACCAACTGAGGAATCAAAAGATCACGAGTTCTGGATAAATTGAAATTTTGTTTATGTAGCATATTCATTTGAACCCTATATGCAGAAACAATTTTTGAAAATAATTCTAGAACTGGTTTCTCGGGAAGTAAAACTTTTAGTAAATAAATATTTTTCACGTTCAGACTTCCCATAATTGCGCCTGCATCAGTCTTTTTTGAAACCTCTCTTTCCATATGTCGCGAATGTAAGTAATGAATTAAAAAGCTATATGGAATTTTTTCCGCACGAATTACCGTCATGTTTCTACCTGCAGCCGCAAATACACCTGAGCCAATTTGAGCCGAGGCAGCTATCCGTCCCACGTTTGTTACAACACAATCACCTTCACGTAATTCTATATTCTTTGTCCACTTTTTATAATCATCGTCACTAATTAAATATTTTTTCGTAAGATCAATCATCCCGTTATCTAAAATATTATTCAGTTGTAGTAATATTCTGTTCCCAGTTTTGATTTCTTTAGGTTTTTTTGTATGTAAACAATCAACAATTTTTGCAATCGATTGCATTTCTACTACTTCCCATCCCTCCGGCACCTTACCATACTCTGTCCCACTGTCGACCATCCTCACCCTTTCATACCCGGGAAACCTAAACTTTACAAACGATTCGTTATACAAACGACTCGCCATCTCTTCTAATATCCTAATTCGCTTTTCGTTGTTTTCGATGAGGTCATCGTATGCCTCCAAAAAGTAAATGATTTGTTTTTGTGTTTCGTTCTCAGGAATCGTCACTGGAAAATCTCTTAGCTTACTAAGACTTATAAATTTTTGTGTTGAGCCAGTCAAAAACGACTGCAAAGTATTTCTTCCATTGGGTGAAATTAAGTAGTAATACAAATAACGACCTAAGATTTTGTTGCTAGTTTTTATTAATCCAACATTTTTTATTGCAAACTTTGGAGATTCATTTATGAAAGCAACTTCCCCAACCGTTCCAATCATACTAATCAATATGTCATACCTATCTACCTTGCTTCGCTTATTTACTGAATCGTAGTCAATTTCATTTATTAAATATGCACTTGAAATATCAACCTTATTATTAATTATGTGTTTTGAAGTAACTAAAGGATATCCAAGAGAGCTTGGCTTCGGCGAATCGTGGGTTCCATCTCGAACATCACATAATTGAGACAATTTTTGTTTCGTCCAAGTACTCATAAAATCTTTTTCCAATCTGTTTGAATTTTTTTCTCTAATTCATGTGAATCTTTAGTCAGCGAAGTAAACTCACTCATCAACTCCCTCATCCGAACTTCAAAATCAGAATCATCCATTTCATTCTCTATGATCTCAACATATCTTCCAGGATTGAGCGAGTAATCATTTTTACGGATCTCTTCGAGTGTCGCGACTTTGCATCTGCCTTTGATGTCTTCATAATTTCCTTCACCTTTCTCCTCACGGAATCGGCGTACTATTCCGGCAATTTCCTGAATTTGTTCCGGAGTCCATTCATTGTGTGCGCGATCTATTACAGTGAATATATCCTGAGCACTGATAAATAGAATTTTATTCTTTCTGTCTTTCTTTGATTTTCCTTTATCAAAAAACCAAAGAGCGCAGGAGAGCGTTGCGTTCATAAACATATTTGTTCCTACTGAAATAACAACATCAACTAAACCCGATTCAACCATCTTTTTACGAATTTCCTTCTCCGCATTACCTGCATCGCTGGCAGAATTAGCCATTACAAACCCGGCTCTACCTTTATCATTTAGAGCACTTGCAAACATTTGCATCCAAAGATAATTTGCATTACTGATTTCTTTTTTACCGGTGAGCGGCAGCCCGAAGTCATATCGCTTATCTCCCTGCAACCGTGCCGGATCAATTACCATCTGACCGTTTTTGTCTTTACCCTTTACGTTGAAAGGTGGATTGGCAAGTACAAAATCAAATTGACCAATACTTTTATGAAGGTCTTCGTAGAATGAATTTGCTAATTCTATTTTTCCGGATAAACCGTGAATCGCTAAATTCATCTTAGCAATACGCATATTATTAGCTCCTTTTTCCTGACCATAAATTCCCACTTCTTCCATTATTGGTCTTTTATTTTTCTGATGACGAGTGACGAAATTAGCTGACTGCACAAACATTCCTCCGGAGCCACAGGCAGGATCAAAAATTTTCCCGTGAAATGGCTCAACAATTTCAACAAGTAACTTTACAATGGAAGGTGGAGTAAAGAATTCTCCGCCCTTTTGACCTTCAGCACGCGCAAACTCACCAAGGAAGTATTCATAAATTTCACCGAAAGCATCGCCCTCAATATCATCCGGAATTTGGTTAAAATTCTTAAGTAGTGTTAAAAGGATTCGACTATTTTCAGCCGGCTTTGTGGAAAGCGTAGTGTAATCTTGCGGGAGAATGCCTGCTAACTCTCGGTTTTCCCGCTCAATTGATTTCATTGCATCGTTTATAGATTTACCGATATTTTTACCCTCAGGCATGTCCATCAGGAAATTATAAGCAGCTTCGTTAGGAATAAATGGTACACCTCGTTGTTTGTAGTTATCAGGTGTTAACGGCGGTTTTCTACCTGTAAGTTTCTCTCGCTCCTTTTCAATTTCCAATTTTGCACGTCGAAATTTAACATCAGCAAACTTCAGAAAAATCAAACCCAAAATCGGTTCTGAAATTTCATTAAGCTTAAGTGAGCTATTGGCGCGTAATTGCTCGGCTGCTGCCCAAAGTCTTTCGTGTAATTGTTTACGGTTATTTGTTGCCATAAATTCTTGTTGATTGTTTGTTAAGTTTAGCTTTATAAAATTCGATGATTTTGTAAAGCTCTAAGAGTGTCCATATCTTGTAAAATTACCTAAAACCCTTCAACAATTAAATGAGGAAAGGAATATTTTGTATTAAAAGTATTAGGGGAAATAAAAATTGTAATGTGGAATAGAAAGGGCTATTCAATTTGTATTTCTATAATTGAGAGCAAAATAAAAATAAAGAAATAAACATATAATTACAAAGAATTAACATTCACATTTATCATAACTAAGCTTGTAGGAAATAAAATATCTTAATTAAGAATCTGCGTTATGTTACACTTTTTCTTAGCAATAACAAGATCTTGTAAAAGAGTAATTACAACGACTGTTTGTTCTTGAAATTGAGGAGTATTCTTGAGTGGCTCAAGCAATGAAGGAATAAAATCTTCGGGGTTATTATAAGACTCGAATGAGTCCTGAATAACATATTTATAAGTCTCATCGACAGAATAATCTAACAATTGTTTTTTATTTTCATCGATACATAAATTCTTTATTTCATTTTTGTGATTTAATAAATGTTCAAGTAATATTTTCTCATTCCAAACTGCGTTCATTGTAATTTTTACTTTTAAGTTAAATTAACTCCAAATTTTTTAATTCCTATTATCCCTATTGTACTTAAACGTCTTACTCATTTATCTCCTCAAGCTTTTCATAAAACCAATCCCTGATAGAAGAAACATTTACATTTGATTCTAATTCTTGTTTCAAAATAGTTATTTCCTTTTTTCCGATTCTATCCTTGTTTTTTTTGTGTTTAATCAGAAAAGCCATGCGGCGGTTAAAAGATTTAATAGCAGCAAGGTCAACTTCTCTGATCTCTTTTACCGTCTTAGTTAATTGTTTTAAGTTATCCATGCAATTTTCAGTTCCTTCAAGATCACTTAATTCATAAAATACAATTGCTTTGATCATTTTAGAAATATAGAAATATCCAAAAACACTGTTTGAAACCTGGGATGCAAATTTGAGAGCAGTTGTGTAATCTTTCTGAGCAATGCATAATGACGCTTTGGATATATTGTAAACATCTTTCGAAACTGCCGGAATCAAGTATTTCTTTTGATTATTAATAAATAATTCTACCCACTTTAATTTTTTAAAAAATAATCCGGTGTTTACGGCATTAAAAAAAATAACATGATTTATATATTGACCATACATTAATTCTTTTGTCGGAGGATCCTTTGCATAATGTTTATTATAAAAATTGAAAATTATTTTTTTATACTTCACAATATTCTCATCATTATTGTGGATCTTAACCCTGTAAAAATTATGATATAATACCAAATAAGCATTGAGCAGTACGCCTGTTATTTTGTTCCTGTTTCCTTTATAGTATTTTTCCAGGTCCAGTATGTATTTATCATTATCATTTTTATAAAACATCAGAGTTATATAAAGTAAATACAAAGAAGGATTAAATTTCTTTATCTCATCAATGTTTGATTCCACATATTCAATAACCTCCTTGTAGAAAGTAAATGTTAATTTTTTTCGATTTTGCTCTGTAGTCTGAGAATAGATTAATTGGAATTCCAGCATTTTTATGAAAGCAATATAGTGGTTAGCGAATTTATCAACTTTTATCAGACTTTTCATTACTTCCTTTCCCCCTGTGCTTATTTTGTAATCTAAAAGATTCCTCATTTCAGTATTAAACTGATCTCTGTAGTACTCTATATCTTTAGGCAGAAAAAGTTTTTCATTTCTCATTATCTCGCTATAAGTTTTCTTATACCTTCCCTGATTCTCAATTCTTCTTAATCCAATTAAAAGATAGTGACGCCTTCTCGCTTTGTCATTATCAAATTGCAGCTGAATCAGGAACTTGTCAAACAAGAGATTAAAATCTGAAAACATCTTTCTGCAGAGAGTTTCATTATATTTTTGATTCCTGTAAACATGCCTGTATACACTTCTTTTATTTAGATCATCTTCACTTATTTCCGGGTATTTTGAATGCAGATATTTAAATAGCAAAATTGCTTTACGGTTTGTATTGTGATATGGTGAGGAAATAAACTTTGAAAACTTTTCTATTTCCGAAGGGTTGAGTTTACTAAAATATTCAAGCATAAGTTTTTTTGAGTAAAAAATACTATGTGAACTTTAACAAAATGCTAACTAATTTTCTTCTGCGGTGCTAATTACTTTTTCCTCAAGTCAAAGGACTTTTACTGACTGCAGAATTTCTTTGAGTTGCTCAGGACTTACTCCTTATTATACAAGAATACACAGGACTATTCTGAGAGCTGCGGCAGTTTCCAGGAAACAGCCTGGCTTCCTGCTTTCGAGGCAGAAATCCCGGAACTTCTCCCGGAAACCTTGGAGCTTCTCCCGGAGACTTTGGAACTTCTCCCGGAAACTCTGGAGCTTCTTCCGGAAACTTTGGAGCTTCTCCCGGAAACTTTGGAGCTTCTCCCGGAAACTTTGGAACTTCTACCGGAAACTTTGGAACTTCTTCCGGAAACTCTGGAACTTCTACCGGAAACTCTGGAACTTCTACCGGAAACTTTGGAACTTGTCAGGGAAACTCCCGAACTTCTACCGGAAACTTTGGAACTTGTCAGGGAGACTCCCGAACTTCTCCCGAAATTCCGGTACTGACTCCATCGAAATCCTGCGCTCATAATAATAATGATCATGTATATTCTATTACAGTATTGAAGTAAACTGGATTTACAAAGGCTGTAAATTTCTTTAGCTGATCTTCCGAAAGCTGATTAAAATATTGAAGCATTTTTAGTAACTAATTTTGCGCAAAAAACTATATGTGAAAAAACTATGCAAATTCAGGCGTGGTATATATCTGCACGTGTTTTACTTTTTACGGATTTTCACAAATTAAAAAATTTACCATTTGACAGAATATAAAAATATTTATAGATTTGTTCAAATTTGTTAAGAATCGATCACGTATGTTTTAGCAGGGATACAAGTTATAAATACAAACTCTAAAACAAAATGAAAAATCAGGATCAAAATTTTTTGATGACTATCCATTCACACATTCATTGTTTACATAAGACCATAACAAGAATGTTTGAATGCCTTTCAATATTCTTTCAGATCTTCCGGATTGAATATAAAAACTATCTGAAGATGGTTTATTTTTTGTGCTTCAGATTCTATTCAGTCCGGTATGACGTGATAAGGTCATCCAGGGAATTACTCGTGACACACGGGGAATTCCCCGGATGATGCCTTGTGCTGATTCCGGGGAGAATATTAATTTAGAAGTATAAGGATAAATGTACAATGTGCCTTCGCCGACCGGGAAAACTTTAAAAACTTAAATCAAAAACAAAAATGTCGAAAGTAGATTTCATTCCATCAAGAGACGGAGACCTCGACGCTTACGAACAAAACTTTGTAAACAAACTGGCTGTTCATGCGCCGGTGCTTGCAATAGATCCGGCCGAGGCTACATTAATAAGAACAAACATTAACAATCACCGTTTGGCTTTTGCTAACGCTATATCAAAGAGAGCTGAATCCAAATCCGCCGGTGAGGAAAATACATCTAAGAGGATTAAAGCCGTCAATGATATGAGACGCGCTGCCAAAATGATAAAGTCACTCACAAACTATACAAACACAATTG
>JBDTLQ010000062.1:0-11106 GCA_039934715.1 Ignavibacteria bacterium
GAATAAGGAATTATTAAACATTTTTTCAAATTAGCATAAACAGTATATTCTCTCTCAATAACTACAAAGAATCTTGAACAAACCGGTAAGAAACATTTCAATACTGTTAATAGTGGTTGTCCTGGCTGCTCTGCTGATCGTTCCGAAACTTTTGTCGGAAAAGAATAAAGATCTGAGCGGATCCCGTCAAAACACCGATCAGGTCATACCTGTTGATGCGTATGTAATAAAGCCCATTGACCTGGAAAATGAAGTCGCAACCGTCGGAACTATACTGGCTAATGAAGAAGTCGAGATCAAAAGCGAACTCACACGCAAGATATCAGGGATCTACTTTAAAGAGGGATCATTCGTGTCGAAAGGAAAGGTATTGTTCAAGCTTGACGATGCCGATCTGCTAGCGGGCCTTAACAAACTGGATCTTGATGAGCAGTTGTCAGTTAAGCAGCAGGATAGAAACAAGCAGTTGCTTGATAAAGGATTGTTCACACCTGATGAGTATGAAATTGAACAGACCAATCTCGATAAGATCCGCGCAGATAAGGAAATTCTTGAGATCACTCTTGATAAAACTTATATCAGAGCTCCTTTCTCTGGTGTTACCGGATTCAGAAATGTCAGCATGGGAAGCCTCGTGTCTAATACAGTCGTTCTGACAACAATTCAGGATATAGGAAAAGTGAAACTCGATTTTTCCATTCCGGAAAAATATATCAGCCTGTTCAGGTCCGGTCAGAACATTACTTTTTCAGTTGAAGGATATGATGAGAATTTTACGGGCAATGTAATTTCATATGATCCGAAAATAAGTGAAAGCACGAGAAGCATAATATTAAGGGCTTCAGCAAATAATAAAGGAAGTAAATTGCTGCCGGGTTCGTTCGTAAAAGTAAGACTAAAGCTTGATAATATTGACAACGCTATTATGCTCCCTTCTGAATCAATAATTCCAAAACTTAAAGGACAAAGTGTTTTTCTTTATCAGGGAGGACTGGCAAAGGTAAGGGATGTTGAAATGGGGCTGCGTACCGAGAAAGATGTACAGATAACTTCCAACCTGAACATTGGCGATACTGTTATTACTACCAACGTATTAAGATTAAAACCGGAATCAAAAGTTAAAATCGTAAATATAAATTAGCAATGAGCTTATCCTCGGTCTGCATAAAAAGGCCTGTCTTATCGATAGTGTTATCCATTATACTTGTACTCTTCGGTATTGTAGGATTTTTAAATCTTGAGGTAAGAGAATACCCGAATATCGATCCGCCGGTGATAACTGTTTCAACGACATATGCCGGCGCAAATTCTGATGTGATCGAAGCTCAGATCACCGAGCCTCTCGAACAGTCTATTAATGGTATTGACGGGATAAGGATCATGACAAGCACAAGCCGCGAACAGCAAAGCCAGATATCTGTTGAGTTTGATCTTGGTAAGGACATCGATGCCGCTGCAAATGATGTAAGAGACAGAGTGTCAAGAGTAACAAGACAGCTGCCCCAGGATATTGACATTCCGGTAGTTGCCAAGGCTGATGCTGATGCCGTTCCGATCATTATGGTATTTGTAACCAGCGATACAAAGAGCATACTTGAAGTAAATACATTTGCGACAAATGTCATATCGGAAAAAATGCAGACCATTCCCGGTGTAAGTGAGACACGAATATACGGCGAAAGAAAATACGCAATGAGGCTTAGGCTTGATCCGGATAAATTAAATTCCTATAAACTTACAACTGGTGATGTTCAGAATGTTTTGGAAAGTGAAAATCTGGAATTACCCTCGGGACGCATTGAAGGAGACAATACTGAACTTACCATCAAAACATTCGGACGCTTATCAACTCCGCAAGAATTCAACAATGTAATAGTCAAACAGGATGCCGGCAGCATAGTCCGGCTTAGTGATATTGGGTTTGCTGAATATGGTCCCGAGAACGAGAGAAATGAAGTCAAAGGAAAAGGAATACTCGGTGTCATAGTTGCAATATTACCTCAGCCCGGTGCAAATGTTTTGCAGATCTCGGATGAATTCACTAAAAGGTTTGAGGAAATAAAAAAGGATCTTCCACAAGGAATGAATGCCGAGGTTGTATTTGACTTTTCTACTTTTGTAAGGACAACTGTAAATGAGGTTGAAGAAACAATATTCATCGCGTTCGGGCTAGTTGTACTGATTATTTATTTGTTCCTGAGAGACTGGCGTTCAACTTTTATCCCTGTAATAGCTATCCCTGTTTCCATCATTGCCACATTTTTCTTAATGGACCTCATCGGGTTCTCGATCAACGTGCTGACTTTATTCGGAATAATTTTAGCAATTGGTCTTGTGTGTGATGATGCTATTGTTGTACTGGAAAATATCTATTCAAAAATAGAACAGGGGATGTCCCCGATGCAGGCCGCATACAAAGGTTCAAGAGAAATATTTTTTGCCGTTGTTTCCACGACAATTGCACTTGCAGCTGTATTTTTACCGATCATGTTCTTGCAAGGGCTTACTGGAAGATTGTTCAGGGAATTTGCGGTGGTCATTGCGGGATCAGTTCTTATCTCCGCCTTTGTAGCTTTGACACTGAGCCCTATGTTAAGTTCAAGACTTCTGAAACATCACGAGCCCAGCCGGTTCTATAAGATCACCGAACCTTTTTTCGTTGGTCTTATCAACGGATATAAAAGAGCGCTGACTTTTTTCATGGATGTGAGATGGATCAGCTTTGTAATTATAATAGTTGTTTTCGGAATTATTTATTTCCTCGGTTCAACTTTAAAGTCAGAGCTCGCACCTCTTGAGGACAGATCCAATTTAAGGATCTCCGTAACTGCTCCCGAAGGCTCATCCTTTGAATTTACTAAAAAATATATTCGCGGCATCGGGCAGTATGTGATCGACTCAATACCTGAAGCAAGTTTTCCGTTAGAAATTGTTGGCGGCGGCGGCGGCGGCGGAGCAGTTAACGGCGGAACTGTCAACATTTATTTAAGCGACCCAAAAGACAGAACCCGGGTGCAGGAAGAGATCTACAGAAAAATTTCAAGGGACATAAACCAATTCACCGGGGTAAGATCTACTGTCTCTCAGCCGCCAACTATTGGAGCGAGGTTCGGCGGTCAGCCGGTCCAGCTTGCGATACTGGCTCAAAATTATGACAAGCTTGTTGAAGTGTTACCGGCATTTCTTGAAGAAGCAAGTAATGATCCGAGACTTCAATTCGTCGATGTAAATTTAAAAATAAATAAGCCTGAAATTTCCTTAACGATAGATCGTGAAAAGGCTGCAGAGCTGAAAGTTTCTGTTGAAGACATTGGAAGGATACTGCAGTCAGCATTCGGCGGTCAGCGGATGGGATACTTTCTCAGAGACGGAAAACAATATGAGGTAATCGGACAGCTCAGCAGGGAGAACCGTGATAAACCTGCTGATTTGAAATCACTCTTTGTAAAGAATGTTGACGGCAAAATGATACAGCTTGAAAGCCTTGTCAAACTTGATGAAGGAGCTGTGCCAACGTCAAGATTCAGATATAACAGAAATGTTTCCGCAACCGTATCAGCCGGTCTGAAGCCGGGATATACTTTAGGAGACGGTAACGCTGCGATGAAGGAGATAGCTGACAGGGTTTTGGATGAAACGTTTTCAACTTCGTTTACCGGACAATCAAGAGATTTTGAAGAAAGCTCATCGAGCCTTTTGTTTGTTTTTATCTTTGCGATACTGATCATATATCTTGTTCTTGCAGCACAGTTCGAAAGTTTTGTCGATCCGTTCATTATAATACTTACAGTGCCTCTTGCCCTCGCGGGCGCTCTGCTTTCACTTTGGTATTTTGATATGACGATAAATATTTTCAGCCAGATAGGGATAATTATGCTTGTCGGACTGGTGACAAAGAATGCTATTCTTATCGTAGAGTTTGCAAATCAGAAAAAAGAAGAAGGTCTGGATCGTCTGGAAGCGGTAAAGGAATCTGCTGTTCAGAGGTTCCGTCCTATATTGATGACAACCTTTGCGGCATTACTGGGGATCCTCCCGATCGCTCTGGGCTTCGGTGCAGGAAGCAGGATATCACTGGGTATCGCGGTAGTCGGAGGACTTTTATTTTCCGGCTTTTTAACATTATTTATTGTACCTGCAATTTATTCTTATCTCTCAAGCAAGAAAGCAGCTGTAGTTGAAGAAGAAAAGCTTGACGACGAGATCATTTTTGACGATGGTCCTGTTCCTGAATTACCTTCGCACTGATTTATTTTAAAATATCCTATCATTTAAAATAAGTAATCCAGTTTCGTACTTCTCAAAATTTTTTTCTTCAAAAATCTTCAGCCTTTTAAATATGCATTTTATTTTGGCTGAATTGTTTTTATTTATGCCTGCAAGTTAAAACGAAAGGAGGACGTGATGAAAAAAATATTTTTCTTTATTATATATGTTTTATTTTTTTCAATTACTTCACAAAATTCTTTCCCGCAAGCCGGTAAAAATATGCGGCTTATAAATAATGTCGACCCTCTTAATAAACAAATCTATAATTTAAATTCCGAACTCACTGAATATCTTGCGATATGGGGATATACTGCGCCCAATGGACGCGAGTACGCTATTCTTGGCTCTTCTGCCGGTACTTATTTCATAGACATTACCGATTCAAGTACCACACGGGTGGTAGATTTTGTTCCGGGAAGAAGTCAGGAGATGAAAACTTTTTCCCATTATTGTTACACTGTCACAGATGGAAGTTTAGCCGGCATTCAGATAATTGATCTCCAGTATCTGCCGGATTCTGCGAGATACGTAAAGACCATATCACCGCAGAATATTATTGGCGTGCATACTATATCTCAGGATGGTCCTTATATTTATCTTAATGGAGGCTTTTATTCTGGTACAAAAGTTCTTGACCTCTCAGTAGATCCGGAAAATCCAATACCAAGAGGAGGCTGGCAGACTTCGTATGTACATGATTCGCGGATCAGGAATGATACTATATGGGCATGTAATATAAATGAAGGAAAGATCAGTATAATTGATGCCCGTAATAAAGATAGTCTTAAAACCATAAGGCAGTGGACGAATGGTCTTAATCCTGTGCCTCACAATTGCGCGATAAAATCTGACAGGTCTTATTTATATGTAACTGACGAAGGCTATGCAGGCAAGGTTAAAATATGGGATATACGCGATCTTGAAAATATTACTTTTATAAATATCTATAATCCTCCTTTATTTGAGAAATGTGTTTCCCATAATGTTGAGCTCTATGATAACCTGCTTGTTGGAGCTTATTATGAAGGCGGCGTAAAATTATTTGATGTTTCCAATCCGGCCGTTATGTCAGAGATCGGTTGGTATGATACTTATCCGGAAGATAACGACAGATATTTTAACGGATGCTGGGGAGTTTACAGATTTGCTTCAGGAAAGATAATTGCATCGGACATTCAAAGAGGATTATTTGTATTAAAGTATAATCCTCCGGTTAATGCAACACCTAAAGCGGACTTTATGACAGCAAAGCTGAGAATCAATAACGGAGACTCATTGCAGTTTTATGATTGCGCTACAAACAACCCAACAGGTTATTCATGGAAACTTACCGGACCCCAGACATATACTTCCAATCAGGCAAATCCAAAATTCAGATTTCTGAGCCCCGGTTTTTATACAGCAAAGCTTGTTGTAAGCAATCAGTTCGGCGCTGACTCATTAGAAAAAAAAAATTGTATCGAAGTAGGAAATTCAATAGTAGGACCTTTTAATTTTGCCGGACCGTTATTTCAGACAATAATTACAAATCCGGGAGATACTTCAAAGGTAAGGTTTATCTGGAGTAAAAGTTCAAACGGACCTGAGATCACTTATAAATTTCGTTTAATAAAATCAGGCAGCGTCATTCAACGTTACTTCAGCTCGGACAATGGAGGATCTGACACGATAATTACTTTCCGAAAAAGTTATCTTGACAGTCTGGCAAGACAATTAGGGTTAAGCGGTGACTCAATAAGAACAATCTGCAGGGTTTCCGCAAGCAATGGAATTGATTCGGTAATTAGTACGGATTTCCTTTCATTGACAATAAAAACTACGACTGTCGGAATAATTAATACTTCAGGGATTGTCGCATTAGAATTTAAACTTTACTACAATTATCCAAATCCGTTCAACCCGGAAACAATAATTAAATTTGACGTACCGTATTTTGTAAATAATAAAAATTCAAAGACAACCATCAGAATATTCGATGTGACCGGCAGAGAGGTTCAGGTGCTTGTCAGTGAATTTTTAACTCCGGGAAAGTATGAAGTAAAATTTAACGGCGGAAGTTACGCCAGCGGCGTATATTACTACAGCCTGGAGTCTGATGATTTTATTGAAACCAAAAAAATGATTTTGATAAAATAGGGAGCTTTTAAAAATATAGAAAAAATTTTATAACCTTCATTAGGATTTGTTTCATGTAATGATATCAAAGAATAGTTGCCATTAAATATTCACGTTTTCCTTAAACTAAATTGATTTATAAAACATATTTTCCTAATTTGCCGTACCTCAAATTTCTACAAAAAAATCTTAATGTCAGATCTGAAAATCTTTGCAGGAAGACTATCTAAGTATCTCGGAAAAAAAATTGCACATGATCTTAAATTAAAACCAGGCAAATGTTCCATCGAGACATTTTCCGATGGTGAGATATGGGTCAAGTATAATGAGAATGTCCGCGGCAGCGATGTTTTTATTATTCAGTCTACGATACCTCCGGCTGATAATCTAATGGAGCTGCTGATAATGATAGACGCCGCGCGAAGAGCCTCCGCAAGAAGGATCACGGCAGTGATACCATACTTCGGATATGCGCGTCAGGATAGAAAGGATCAGCCGAGAGTCGCGATCACGGCAAAGCTTGTAGCAAATTTAATTACCGAGGCCGGCGCTGACCGTGTGATCACAATGGATCTTCACGCTTCCCAGCTGCAGGGATTTTTTGATATACCCGTTGATCACCTGTATGGATCAGCCGTGTTCATGAAAAAATTCAGGCACATGAAAATCCCTAATCTTGCAGTTGCCTCACCGGATGTAGGCGGGATCAAAATGGCCCGGGCTTATGCAAAACGTCTTCACTCCGATCTTATCCTGATAGACAAACGCAGACCTAAACCAAACGTGGCAGAGGTGATGAACATTATCGGTGAAGTTGACGGAAAGAATATTTTAATAATAGATGATCTGATTGACACCGGAGGAACATTTGTCAATGCAGTCAACGCGTTAAAGGAAAACGGCGCGAAGGAAATTTACGGCGCCTGTACGCACGCGGTATTTTCCGGAGAGTCGCTGGACAGGATCAATAAATCCCCTCTCACAAAGTTATTTGTTTCAGATACATTGCCGATGACTCACAGCTCAAAAAAGATAGAGATCGTTACAGTTTCAGGGCTATTCGCGGAATCCATCTGGAGAACCAATAAGAACAAATCGATCAGCTCGCTATTTGATGTGGATAAAGGTGATTAGTAATAACCTCTTTCTGACATACTTCTGCATTTAAAAAACAAATTATAATTTTACAACCAGGGGATTCCTGTCAAATGAAATTTTTGAGAAAAAAATTCTGCTGATGTTTAGTCCCCTTCTGATACGGCAGAGGGAATGAATTGAAAGCCAATAAAGATAATGTTATTTTAATACTAAGAAATTTAAAACAATAAGTATAAGACATTAAAATGAGCACTGAAATAGTAATGCCTAAGATGGGTGAATCTATTATGGAAGGTACGATCCTTAAATGGCACAAGAAGCCGGGAGATAAGGTCGATGTAGATGAGACAATTCTCGAAATTTCAACCGACAAGGTTGATACGGAAGTGCCTTCGCCTGAAGCGGGAGTTGTATCCGAACTGCTTTATAAAGAAGGTGATGTTGTTGAAGTCGGAAAAGTGATCGCAAAGCTTGAGACCAATGGCTCTGCAAAACCTGTTGCGGAAAAACCAAATGAAGAAGCTCCTAAGCCAAAGGCTGAAGCAATTCCTGAAAAGAATGAAGCAACCTCTCTGCCGAAAACAGAGATCAAACCGGAGGTTAAAGCAGAACCAGTAGCTGTGATGGAAGAAAAGCCGTCAGTAAACAAGGAAGGAAGATTTTATTCGCCGTTAGTTTTAAATATTGTACAGAAGGAAGGAATAAGTTTCAGCGAACTTGAAAAGATACAGGGAACAGGTGTTGAAGACAGAGTTTCAAAAAAAGATATTCTGAATTATTTAAAGAACAGAACATCACCGGCTGCGGAAGTTGCGAAATCTGAAGAGAAAAAAGAAGCAGTTCCTGAAGCGAAACCTGTTACAAAAGAAAAGCAGATCGAAATTCCAAAACAGAAGATCGATTATAATGAAGAAGGTCTTTCGATAATGGAGTTTGATAATGTCCGGCAGAAGATGGCTGAGCATATGATCCTTTCAACAAAAATTTCACCTCACGTCCAGGCGATCGCGGAATGTGACCTTACAAATGTTGATAAGGTGAGATCAAAGATGAAAACTGAATTCGAACAGAAGGAAGGATTTAAACTGACATACATGCCTTTCATTTGTGAAGCGGTGATCAAAGCATTAAAAGATTTCCCGCTTGTGAATTCGGTGATAGATGATTCTTCAGTTCCATACAAAGCCATTACACGAAATACCATAAATCTCGGGATCGCGGTCGCGATGGATAACGGAGGACTAATCGTTCCGGTAATTCACAACGCTGACGGCATGAATCTCATTGGGATTGCGAGAAGTTTAAACGATCTTGCAAAGAGAGCAAGAATAAAAAAACTCACCCTCAATGAAATTCAGGGCGGTACATTTTCTCTCACGAATTTCGGTGTGTTCGGCAACGATATCGGAATTCCTATTATCAACCAGCCGCAGGTAGCTATCCTTGGCCTGGGCGCAATTAAAAAAAGACCTGTAGTGCTTGAGACTGAAGAAGGAGATTTCATTGTTCCCAGAAAGACGATGATGATAACTCTCTCGTTTGATCACCGTCTGATAGACGGTGCGCTCGGCGGGAAGTTTACAATGAGAATAGTGCATTACATTCAGGACTATAAAGCGTAGCTTCAATTTATATTTAGTCGGGGGAATAAAAATTTTTATTCCCTTCTTTTATTTATTACAACCTTATACTAAAGTAAAAATATTTTTTTATTAAAATTGAATTAAACTTTCAATCAGCTTGTTGTTTCACATACAATAAAGTTTAATTAATTCTTAAAAATGTTTAATAAGATAATTTTATCTTTCGCCTTCATTCTCTTAAGCATTAATGTTTATGCACAGAAGGGAGATACAAAATACTGGATCATATTTAAAGACAAAGGCGAATTCACACCTCAAACAGAAATTAAGAAAGGTGATCCGGCTTACATTAAAGGTATCGGACTATTAAACGACCGGGCTGTAAAGAGAAGACTGAAAGTATTGCCTGAAGACAAGCTCATCGATTTTTCCGATCTTCCTCTTAACAATGAATATGTCAAAGGTGTATCCTCTCTTGGAATAGAATTAATCGCAAGGTCACGGTGGCTCAATGGTGTAAGCGTGTATATGAATCAAACCCAGTTTAATAAAGTAAAGGAACTTGAATTTGTTTCACAGATAAAAGTTGTCAAGAAATTATACAAACAGGAATTACTGTCAGCTGATAATATTTCCGACAGCATAAATGATATCAAAGAGTACGGAAATTCCTACAGGCAAATGGATCAGGTGAATGTACTTAAAGTTCAGGACCTGAACATTACCGGCAAGGGGGTGCTGATAGGTATTTTTGATGATGGCTTTGACTGGAGGCATCATGAGGCGCTTAAAAATTTAGATGTGATAGGAGAATATGATTTTATCAATGAGGACAATAATACTTTTCCTGAAAAAAATCAGAAGTACAAAGACGAAACTAAACAGGGAGCTCACGGGACAGCGACTCTTTCAAGCATGAGCGGTTATTACGAAGGGAAATTAATTAGTCCTGCGTACGGTTCCGAACTGCTTCTTGCAAAGACTGAGTATGTTTCATCTGAAACTCCGATGGAAGAAGATTTTTTTCTTGAAGCTGCTGAATGGTCTGAAGCAAAAGGTGTTGATATCATTACGAGTTCATTGATCTATAAAGAATATGACGCACCGTATGAAAATAATTCTTACTCCTATGAAAATTATGACGGACGAACCGCGATCACAACTTATGCGGCAACACACTCCGCGCATCTCGGAATAGTAGTCTGCCAGGCAATGGGAAATTATTATCAGACCTCCATACCTTCACTGGGTTCGGCCGCTGACGGTGATTCGATAATTTCCGTTGGTGCGGTGACATATTCAAATGAGCCGGCGAGCTTTACTTCAAATGGCCCGACAAAAGACGGCAGAACGAAACCTGATGTAGTTGCTCCGGGTGTTAATGTTTATGTAGCGGTTACAAAGGAATTATCAGGAAACGATTCAACATACGAATACGAAAGCGGTACTTCGTTCTCGACACCTATCACTGCGGGAATTTGTGCGCTGATATTGTCCGCTCATCCTGAGCTGACTCCGATACAGGTCAGAGATGCAATAAGAAACACTGCAAGCCTTTCAAACAACCCTAATAATATTTTGGGATGGGGAACAGTAAACGCGTATGATGCATTGCTCTACAACGGTATGGCATGGAGCAATGATTTTGAAATCGCGAAGACAGGAAATGAGATCACCATTTCAACTTATCTCGCTTCAAAGGATCTTATTGACGTAAATACTGTAAGGCTTCATTACAGTTATGACGGGATCAATTATGAAGAAAAAGTAATGAGTCTGACTCAGCCAAACGGAGATAGAAATAATTCGGGAAAATATTCGGTTTCATTTACGCCTACTTCAAATATGGATGATTTTAAAATTTATTTCAGTGCTGAAGATTACAGCGGGAACAGATCGGAATGGCAAAAAGAAGTAAGCTTGCTGGAATAATTTAAAAACTGCAGTTAACTATATTTCATAAACTTCCCGCTCAACTATCTCACACAGTATATGTCCAACCGTAATGTGTCCTTCCTGTATTCTCTGTGTATTTTCCGAA
>JBDTLQ010000063.1:0-11076 GCA_039934715.1 Ignavibacteria bacterium
CAGATCATAGGACCCGATCTTCCTGCAAAGGATATAACAACTCTCAAATCCGTGATCAGCGCGAAGCTGAATGGACAGGAAGTCAAGATAAGATTCAGCAAAGAAGGAACTGACGGCGTGAAAATATTTTCCCGCAGGGGAAACGAAACCGAGTTCCAGTTTCTGGCAATAAGCACTCAATCTCCGTACGATGACAACCGTGCAAAGCTTGAGAGCTCAAAACCCGAGCAGCGTGAATATTATGTTGTGTTGTTTGATGACGTGAACGATGTGGGTATAAGATCGGATGTGATCAGAGCAACTGTTCCATAGTTCAAAACGCAATACCCCTCCCGCCTGCTTTTCGCCGGCGTGGCGAAGTGCAGGCAGGACAGGGAGGGCAAAAATATAAAAGATTAATTAAAAAATAAAAAACTTAATTTCAAAACTAAAACTCACTATTATGAAACAGATAATTTTTATCTTTTTATTTCAGATCCTTTTGCAAAACCAGATCTACTGTCAGTGGATCTCACAACCTATTTCTCCGGGAGAAGGCAACTTGCTGACAGTAGATTTTGCTGATGTGAATAAGGGAGCGATTGCAGGCTGGAAATTTGGAGATAAGACTTTACAGGGAACCGGGTTCTATACTACAAATGCCGGTAAAACATGGATCCGTTCAACAATGCCCGATTCAATCAGGGCTATACTTGAAATAGAATTTGTAAATGAAACTACAGGTTTTGCGGTAGGCGCATATAATCTGCCTTCAACAACATCTGAAGAATTTTTATTACAAACCGGTGATCTGTCCCTCGATAACTTTTATAACAGCATTGGTATAAGAGGCATTGCGGATTACAAAGGAGTACTATTGAAAACTACCGATGCAGGTGGTTCATGGTTCATTTATGGAACTGTACCTGAGGACTATACTTATATCTTAGGTATTGAGCTGGAAGATCCAAAAACAATTTATATTACAGGCGATAAACAAAACGGCATTAATTTTTTTCCTTTAATATCGAGATCTACTGACGCCGGAATGAGCTGGATCAACTTAAGCCTTCCTTTGAATTTGGGCGATCTGCCGGACATTGTCCTTAATGGAAATTCATTTTATGCAAGCGGATATGAGAGATCAATTTCTTCCGATTTCACTTATACAGGTGTTATTCTCCAGACCACAAATGCAGGATCAAGCTGGTCTGAAAAAACATTCAGCAGCATAAATAATTTTACCGGTATTAAATTTTCAAACATCAACACCGGTTATGCAAGCGGTATTAATAATTTATTAACTACTGTTCCCAGTTCATCCCTTTACAAAACAACGGATGCAGGTGATAGCTGGGTAAAAGAGAAACTAGATCTGGATTCTATAATTATTAATGGGATCGGTGTATCCAAGGGGACAGGCAAAGTTGTGTTTTTTGGTAACAGGCTTGAAGATGGAGGTGACTTGTTTTACCCCAGGGAAGCAATAATGGGAAGCTCAACACAATTCGGAAATAAATGGAATTTTCAAATTGTTCTGGACTCAGGACTACTACAATCTTGTCTTTTTCTTGATCCGCTTAATGCATATTGTGTCGGATCAGAATCAAACAAATCTACGATCGATCCCATTGTACTGCATACATCCAATGGAGGAGTTTCAATAAATTATTCAGGACACACGATTCCTTCCGGCTTCACATTATATCAGAACTATCCGAATCCATTCAATCCGAATACGGTAATTACATATGAGTTATCCAAGGCTTCAAATGTAAAAATGTCGTTGTTTGACACAAATGGACGACTATTAATGATCCTTGTAGACAGAAGACAAGAACCCGGTTACTATTCCGTAAAGCTTGATACGGGGATTTTATCCAGCGGTGTATTTTTCTATACGATGGAATCTGATAATTTTGCGGATACAAAAAAAATGTTAGTGATCAAATAATTTCAAAATTTAAAAAGTAAAACCATGGACAAAAAATATTTTCCGTACGGAAGAGAAGGAGTTCTCTCAGCATCAGATTTCGTAAGTCTGTATGAACAAAACCCGGATAGAATTGAAAGTTCGACGATCATACCGCCGGAATCGGGAAGATCTGAATTCGGAAAGATCTTTGTGAAGCTGAGCCCGGAAGTAAATGAAAGATCTCCCGAAGTTCCGAAGCTCAATGGTAAATTAAGCAAGTCATGTCAGCCCGGGAAAAATTAGGTACACAAAAGAAAAGATTGTCTCCGGCCCAAGCAGTGATATTTACGGAATATCAATTAAAGGAGATCGAGCTAAAAGAACGGGAGATCGAACTAAGAAAGATAGAAACAGACAATAATTATCATTATGCGAAAGACACATTAAAATTTCAAACCGATGAAAACAAAGAAATGAGAAAGCAGCAAGTGGCGAAAGAAAAATTCGGAATGATAATGATCTGTGTTTCCGCAATTCTATTCTTTGCATTTCTTATGGGAGCAATGCTAATGAACAAAGACGGAATTCTATCTGACATAATAAAAGTTGCAGGCTATGTTTTCGGTGGAGGAGTTACAGGATATGGGATTGGAGTACATAATGCTAAAGACAAAAAGAATCAAATTGAGCCGACTTAGTCTTTTAACAAACTTAATTTAAAAATTAATAGAATCAATTATGAGCATCAGAAAAAATCAACACGTTGTACCAACAAGCAAAAGGTGGGCAGTTAAAGGTGAGGGGAACTCACGAAACACTTTTGTTACTAAAACAAAAGAGGAGGCAATCTCAAAAGCAAGAAGGATCGCGAAGAATCAAAAAACAGAATTGGTAATTCATAGCAGTAAAGGTTTGATCGTAGATAAGGATAGTTATGGGAATGATCCGATGCCCCCCAGAGATAAAAGGCATTGAGAAAATCCCCTTAATAGTATTCCCCGCACGATGGATTTGTTGTGCGGGGATTTTTTTTTGCTTAAATATTCATTTAGACTTCTTGTAAAATATTCTGGAATAAAAGATGAATTAAAATTCGGAAAAGAAAAGAGTAATGCTGAGCTGATCAGCTCAACTAAAATTGCATTAAAAATAGCAGAGCGCAAAATGGAAGATCTTTGACTCATTCACTTATATAATATTTTTTAACTGCCGTTAATCGTTGTCAGCATCTAAATCAGTTTTTTGAATTGGTAACTTCTTTTTGATCTTCCTTTTTCCTCTGGGAAACTCTTTGTCAAATTGACTTTGTAAATAATATTCGATCATTTCTTCGACGATTCGTTGTGGTCTGTCGTACTGAATCTCTATCCAGTAAACCTTTAAATCACCACAATGCTTAGAAAAAAATGCTGGCCATGCAGCGGCTTTATCATTCTCTTTAATTTCGCAAAATGATTCACAATAATGACTAAAGATTCGGGTTAAGAGTTTTCTAGCTTTTCCAACATATAGTAAACATCCTGACTCATCATAATATGCGTAGAGCCCTGGTCGATCTCCAACATGTTCTGCAATATATTTTTTAATTTCTTTCTTCTTATCCTTTGGAGGTATAGAACTCGAATGAGCAGTTTGGAAAAAATTCCAGTTTTTATTTATAGGAATAAGTTGGTTTTCCTCCAGAAATGTTTTTACCGGATCTTTCATTTTATCATTTGACCATATATTTGCCATAATATTTTCTATTTCGTTATTAATTAATAAATTAGACTTTGTATTGAGATTTGATGTTTATTTGGAATTAATTTTTCTTTTGTATTCTAAATAATTTTTTACTTCATCATCTGACAACTTATGGTCTAATGAAGGTGGCTGTTGATAAATTAATGTTATTGAATTTTTTAGAGAGTCCAGATCAATGTTATGAAATAATGTATCTGACTTCAGAATCATTGCATCTTCAAAAACACGTTCATAAGTTGGAATATAGTTAATAGTAAATTTTACTGTTCTTGCTTCAAATTCGGAAAGCATATAGCTATCGTAGAAAATGTTCTTCCCATCTACATAAATCATATAAAGATGAATGTAGATAGTGTTGTTAATTTCATTGGCATTCATGCTTCCAACGCCAAAATTAAATAAAATTGTATCACCTGGATATATAGTTGTTGTATCATACTTACCAAACGGGAAAAATGCAGTATTTTTACGCGATCTTGACATAATTATATTTTTCAAATTTAAATCTTTATCTGAGGAGCTCGAAACTAAACAAAAATCAATACGTGCCGGAGTGGCACCAACATTAGTTATTGGAACAGTAAATTGAATTCTAAAACCAAAATGAACTTGTCTTGCATCATATTTTTTCAAAATTCTATCAATTGAATCTTGATTGAACAAATGAGGGGCAACAAAAAGGCCACCAGACTTTTCATATGTGGAAGGTTCTTTCAAAAAAACTAAAGAATTCTTTTCCACTCCCTGCTTTATTGTTGTATCCAACCTAATAATAAAGTCGGGAAAATCAGCTGCTACTAAATAATTAAAATTGATTTCTTCTACAGAAATTGGTCCTGTTGTTTTCAAGATGGGAGATTCTGGAAAGTATTCCGGTTGAGGATAAAACCAATAACTAATAGCAACTACAAGAATACCAGAAATTGTAGTAATAATTAATGATTTAAAATCAGTCCAAAATGTTGCTAGTTTATTTATCCTTTTCGCCAGGGGGCTTGAGTATTATTTATACTTCACTTTAGTTGTTTGTCCAAAATAGAAAATTGAAAAGCTACTATAAAGTTATTTAACCGCCGTTGCAATAGCAGTTTATTCACGAGGCGGTGACATACTATATACAATCGATAATGATGCTCAGTCAGATAATAACATAATAAAGAATGAACCCGGTAAAGAAATTAATAATCTTACCAACGGACTTTCACAAAATTATCCAAATCCATTTAACCCAACGACACGGATCAGTTACGGGCTCAGATATAAAGATCATGTCTCAATTAAAGTATATAATGTACTCGGAGATGAAGTAACTACTCTTGTAAATGAAGTTCAGCAGCCCGGAAGTCACAGTGTTACTTTCAACGGTACAGATCTTTCGAGTGGTATTTATTATTATAAAATTAAGTCTGGAAGTCTTGAAGAGGTCAGAAGGATGATATTGATAAAATAAATTTGATAAACAGAACAAACTTTAATTAAAAAAGCCGCACCCATATTTGATGCGGCTTTTTTTATTGTATAACACCTGCATACTTTTTTCAGTTTTGTTATTTCAATTTATGCCGAAAACTTTTATTATTAATAAAATAATTTCAAATATCTGAAGGAAATATTATGAAGAACAACATATTACTCAGCTCAATATTTCTTTTCATTATAACAATTTCATTTTGCCCCGAAACTTTTTCACAGCTGAAAAGAAACAAAAATATGAAAACAATAATATACAATCTCGCTGTATTAATAATTTTAATATTTGCTTCGCGGTCATATTCCCAGGTTACACAACAATGGGCCGCAAGATATAACGGACCGGCGAACAGTACTGAAGAGGTCTTTGATATGGAAGCTGATAGTTCAGGAAATGTATATATTACCGGAAGGAGCTATGCAACTGGTTGGGACTGGGCTACCGTTAAATACAATTCATCCGGAGCTCAGCAATGGGCAAAAAGGTATAATGGACCGACGAGTGACAATGATGAAGCCCGTTCACTTGCATTGGACGGAGCAGGCAATGTTTATGTGACAGGTTACCGTACGGGAGTATGGGGTCCGGATACAAATCAGGATGTTATGACGATCAAGTACAATTCAGCAGGAGTTGAAGTATGGTCCAGTGTTTATAACGGAGCAGGAAATTCCTATGAAGTTGGAAATTCAATTGCGCTTGACAAATCGGGAAATGTTTACGTTGCCGGATATGGAAGCGGGTTACATGGTTCTGATTATGTGACAATAAAATATAATTCAACGGGAGCTCAGCAATGGGTCAGAACATATGACGGAACAGGGATCGCAGGTGACAATGCGGAATTTCTTAAAGTTGATGATTCCGGAAATGTATATGTAACCGGAAACAGCTGGGGAGCAGGAACATGGGAAGACGCTACTACAATTAAATATAATACATCCGGAGATCAGCTGTGGGTCCAGAGATATGATGGTCCGGGTCACGAGATTGAATATGTAAATGGTTTAGAGATTGATCATTCCGGAAATGTCTATGTTACAGCAAGAAGCTGGGGCGGGAATACAGTTGGTCTGGAGTTTGCAACCGTTAAATACAATTCGACCGGAGTTCAGCAATGGGCAATGAGATATAGTGAACCCGGGTTATTTCCTGATGTCCCGAATGCAATAGCTGTTGACGATTCGGGAAATGTTTATGTAGCGGGACAAATAAATCCAACCGGAGCAGGCTTTGATTATGCAACACTTAAGTACGATCCGGCCGGCACGCTTTTATGGATCCAAACATATAACGGGAGTGGGAATGATCATGACAGGGCAACCTCGGTTGTAGTTGATAAATTTCATAATGTTTATGTTACCGGACACAGCTTTCTCACCGGGACAGATTTTGATTATGTGACGATCAAATATAATTCATCAGGAGTTCAGCAATGGCTGAAAAGTTATAACGGGACCGCCAATATTGATGACATTGCCGGCTTGATAACAATTGATCAATCCGGAAATGTTTATGTAACCGGCAACAGCAAGGGAATAGGAACAGATTTTGATTACGCAACAATAAAGTATTCTCAGGCAAAAGGCATTTCTCTTACTGCACTGGTACAAGGATTTTATAACAATAACACCGGCAAAATGAAAAGTGATACGATGAGAGTTTACTTGAGAAATATAAACTCTCCGTTTTCAATAGCCGATTCCTCAATTTCAATTTTAGACTCTGCCGGGAAGGGAATATTCTATTTCAATAATGCAGTTGAAGGCACTCCATATTTTATTTCACTAAAACACAGAAACTCGATAGAGACGTGGAGCAGATCAACGGGACAGAGCTTCTATAATTTTGCCATGGTGTATGATTTTTCCGATTCACTTTCAAAAGCTTTCGCGGGTAATATGGTTCAGGTGAATACATCCCCGAACAAATTTGCGGTCTTCAGCGGAGATGTAAATAAGGACGGATCAATAAATTTAACTGACGTCACTTTAGTTTTTAATGCTGCCATTGTAAATGCTATAGGTTATTTGCAAAGTGATGTTAGCGGAGATAATGTTGTCAATTTAGTTGATCTGACGATCACGTATAATAATGCATTGAGTTTCGTAAAAAAGATCACTCCATAATAAAGGCAGATAAAATAAATCAATGTCGTTTCTTTGTCTTCGCAGAGTCTCTCCGCTGCAAAAATAACAAGCTGAACAAAGTTTATGCGGAGGGCTCTGCGAAAACAAGTGCACATCATAAATTAAATATGAAAAAAAATCTTTGTTAAAAATAGTTTTATTTCTGTTTTTATTGCTTTTTTGTGGTTGTAGCAATAATCCCAAAGAAAATCAACCAATGAAAAGTAACCCTAAAGCTATATACCATGGCGGTATAGATGGAGGACATTTTTTTGAAATTATCGAAAAGCATGATAACAAATTTAGAATAAAAATTTATCGGGATTATAACGAAGAATTACTAGTCGATGCTTACTTCAAAGCCATAGAGGATTCATGTAGTGAAAATTTAACTTTAGAAAATATTCAACAATACATTTCAATCTATAATGATGATAAAATCTTTATTGATGATCCTCAAAAAAAAAATTATTGTAAACTCATAATAGTTGAAACAATTTTTTAGCAGGTAACTCTCTTTGATAATTTTACATATATTTATAATTCAGAACAAATAAGCTCCAACGAGTCACAGGGTCACAGACTCAATTTAGATATTCTTTGTCTTCGCAGAGTCACTCCGCTGCAAAAATAATAAGCTGAACAAAGTTTATACGGAGGACTCTGCGAAAACAAGTGCACACCCGCAGAGTCCTCCAATCAAAAGCACACAATCTTTTAAATGTTGACAGGAGTGACTCTGTGGGGACGAAGCAATTTTTAAACAGCCTTTATTCTTTGTGTCCTTTGTGTCCTTTGTGGTTAAAAAATTTTTAGTTCTGTTACTGGCTATCGGGCAATAAAATAATTCAGCATCTTATACACCAGCTTCGCGGTTAGAAAATCCGGATACGGGAAATCTTTTCTCGGTGAAAGCTCGACAACATCAAAGCCCACAACTTTCTTTTTCTCCCCGAGCATTTTCAAAAGCTTCATTGTTTCATCCCAGAAAAATCCATTGGGCTCGGGCGTGCCTGTTGAAGGCATTATCGAAGGATCAAAATAATCCACATCGAATGTGATATAAACATTTTGTTTGAGCGTATTTATGACCTTTGATTGCCAGTCGTCACCATACTTTCCATCACGTATCTCAAACGCGTAAAATGTTTTTATGTTTTTTTCTTTTATGAAATCGTATTCTGCTTTACACTGCGCCCTTATCCCAACTTGAGTGAACGCGGTCGTGAATTCAGACACGCGCGCCGCGAACGAGGCGTGCGAGAATTTTGAACCTTCGTACTCCTCTCTCAAATCAGAGTGCGCGTCGAAATGAAGTATTGAAAGATCCTTGTAAGAATCAAAGTGCGCGCGTATCGGCGCGGTTGAAATGGAATGTTCACCGCCGAGAGTAACTACAAACTTTTTATCATCTATAAGTTTTTTAACATTCATGTATATAAGATCAAGAGCCTTCTTTCCCTTCTGATCTTTGAATTCAACCGGATGCAGTGAACATATGCCGTGACCTTTCTCAAAACACAATTCACGGTTCAGCTCTTCATCAAAAAACTCTACATAGTGCGAAGCATCCAGTATTGCTTTGGGACCTTTGGATGTTCCCTTGCCGTAAGATGTCGTCTGTTCATAAGGAACAGGCAGGATCGCGATGAGCGAGTCATTGTAGTTTGAATACTCCTCTTCTATCGCGAGAAAATTATTCTTTATTGAATAATATTTTACTTTGTCTTTCAAATTTTTTATTTAATTGATTTTATATTCGACGACATCAAAAAGCTCTTTCAGCTTTTCAATGATCTCATTTTCCTGTTTGGGTGGAGTATCATCGTTTGATTTGGGTTCTTCGGTCGGGGATTTCTTAAGCTCCGGCTTTTCAATTTCCGGTTTGCTGTTTTTTTTTACTGTTGCTGGCTGCTCACTGTTTACGGAAAGATCTTTTTGTGTTTTGACAGCAGACGTAACAACAGGCGAATCATAGTCCTCTTTTCTATCATTTGCATCATAGTCAGCGGTCAGAGGTTTTTTTTTTAATGCTTCAATTTCCGACAGTATCCGCGACAGATCCAAAACTTCAGAATTCACCCTGCATAGTTCGGCAAGTATCGACTCGAATAATATTTTCTGATTAGAAGAATACTTGAACCTGCTTTCGGCTTCAAATAAAATTTTAATAAGCCTGTGTATCTGCTCTGATGAGAATTCTTTCGCTTCGTTTACATACTTTTCCTTTACGGAATCTGATTCATCTATAAGATCCGGATTTCCAGTTGACTTCATTATCATAAGATCACGCAGATGTTCGGTGATCCCCTGGAAAAAGGTCTGTAGATCAAAGCCCTGCGCATTCAGTCCGTTGAAATATGTAAGTATCCCCTTTACATCTCCCTCACGAATGAATTTTGTCATATTGAAAAAGATCTCCTTATCGGGAATGTTCAGGAAATTTTTCAATTCGTCGTACACAATTTTATCGCCGCAAAATGAAACCGCCATATCAAATATTCCCTGCGCGTCACGCAGCGCTCCGTCGCCTAACTTTGAAATAAGAAACAACGACTCTTCATCTATCTTTATCTTTTCCTGTTTCGCTATTTCTCTAATGCTGTCTGAAATTTCTTTTATCTTTATCCTCTGAAGAGGAAATCTCTGGCACCGGCTTACGATGGTCGCCGGAATTTTCTCGGGATTTGTGGTGGCTAGAATGAATATCAGATATTCCGGCGGCTCTTCGAGTATCTTCAGCAGCGCGTTGAATGCCTGCTGTGTAAGCATGTGGACTTCATCAACTATAAAAAATTTATACTTACCCTTTATGGGGAAAAATTTTGCGGCATCCTGAATCGCACGAACATCGTCTATGCCTCGGTTTGAAGCCGCATCAAGTTCAAAGACGTCCGGATGAATTCCTTTCGTGATCTCGAGACATGAATCACATGTATTGCATGGCTCACCGTTTTTTGAATTGGGACAGTTAAGAGCTTTCGCGAAGATCCTCGCTATCGTTGTCTTTCCCACGCCGCGCGGACCGCTGAGCAGATAAGAGTGCGCGATCTTTTTTGTGATGATCGCGTTCTTCAATGTCTGAGTAACAAACTCCTGTGATGATACATCGGAAAATTTTTGCGGTCTGTACTTGCGTGCGGAGACTTTGTATGTTGACAATATCTTTTGATTTGAGATTTTGAACAGTACCGGCGATTTAAATCGCCGGCGGGCAAACCGATTAAACGGTTTGCTGCGTTATTTCGTAAACACTACCTTCTTTGCCTGAAACACATATTTTATTCCATCCTCAACTTTTTCTACAGGAATGATCGTCAACTTATCAAGAATTTCGTTTTGTATCTCCGAAAGATCTTTTTCATTGTCCTTAGGGATCAGAACAGTTTTGATACCGCTTCTTACTGCAGCGAGTAATTTTTCGTTCAGTCCACCGATCGGAAGCACTGTTCCTCTGAGTGTTATTTCACCGGTCATTGCTACATCCGATCTTACAGGTGATTTTGTAATGGCAGACAGCATTGCCATTATCATTGTTATTCCAGCGGACGGACCGTCCTTTGGTATCGCTCCTTCAGGAAGGTGTATGTGGATCTCCTTCTCTTTAAAAAATGATTCGGGGATCTTAAACTGTTTCGCGTTCGATTTGATGTATGAAAACCCTGCCTGCGCCGACTCTTTCATTATGTCACCGAGCTTTCCTGTAAGTATGAATTTATTAGCCCCTTTCATAATGGTGACATCAACATTCAGTATGTCTCCTCCCATCGATGTCCATGCAAGTCCTATTACTGAACCGATTATATCCTTTGACTTATCATCAATATGTTTTTGTTTGT
>JBDTLQ010000064.1:0-10865 GCA_039934715.1 Ignavibacteria bacterium
TAATGCTAAGACCTTTAATACCGGTAATTAAAAGCAAAACTGCAGAAAAAAATCTTCTCATACTATTTTTAATATCCTGCACAGCTATCGCATTGTTTTATGCAGCCGGATTGATGTGGGGGAGGCAGACAAACCTTGCAATTGCTGAATACTGGAGATGGTGGGTAGTTCATTTATGGGTAGAAGGATTCTTTGAAGTATTTGCTACAGTTGTAGCGGCTTTTCTATTTGTCCGAATGGGCTTACTGAAGATAGCCACAGCCACGGCAAGTGTTCTTTTTGCCACAATCATTTTTCTATCGGGTGGAATATTAGGTACATTCCATCACCTGTATTTTACGGGCACACCAACAGGTGTATTAGCACTTGGTGCAACATTCAGTGCACTTGAAGTGGTGCCTCTTATATTGATTGGCTTTGAAGCTTTTCATAATTACCGTTTGAGCAAAACCAAGGAATGGCTTGCCGATTACAAATGGCCGATCTACTGTTTGTTATCGGTTTCTTTTTGGAATTTTTTAGGAGCAGGGATTTTTGGTTTTCTTATAAATCCTCCTATTGCACTTTATTATATGCAGGGATTAAATACCACTGCACTACATGGGCATACAGCTCTGTTCGGAGTTTATGGTATGCTCGGCATCGGACTAATGCTTTTTGTGTTACGAAGTCTTTACCGGAAGCAGCAATGGAACAACAAGCTAATCGGTTTTTCATTCTGGTCAATTAATATTGGTTTGTTACTCATGTCATTTTTGAGCCTGCTTCCAATTGGTCTTTTGCAAACCATCGCAAGTGTAAATGAAGGAATGTGGTATGCGCGATCTTCCGAATTTATGCAGCTGCCATTTATTCATACATTGCGCTGGCTAAGGGTGGTTGGAGATACGATTTTTGCAGCAGGTACAATTGCGTTATTCATATTTGTATTCAGTTTAATTAGAAAAAATAAATTAAATATTTCAAGCAAAGAGAATAAGCCCATTTAACTCAAATCCTTAACTTTTATCCTTGTGAACTGCTGCATCCCTTCACAACCTCCTCCTAACCCTTTATTTTCGCGAGGTATTATGATTAAAATATAAAGCCTCAGATTTGTTTCGTAAATTTATTTAACCATCAAATTTTATAAACACAAATGTGGCACTAACGAGATGAAGAAAAGTAATTTAAATTTTATAAATCATTCATATTTATGTGGGTATCGATGTTCATTCAAAGCGATAAGTAGTAAGCATAATATCTGGAGATATTTTATTAGTCACAATGAAGCAGGATCCAGAAGTAAGTATTTTAGTAAACTATTTGAGAAGAAATTATCCCGGAGGAATATATCATTGTGTTTATGAAGCAGGATTTAGCGGCCTTGTTCAGCACTATTCTTGATAGCAATGTGCTGAACGATGAACGATTTTTGGGGACGATCTGGGAACGATTCACACAGAATTTACAGAATTTAAGGAGTCATGAAGACTATAAAGACTGCAAAATTTAATTGGATTCATTATTTTGCCAGAAGTGAAGATACTCAATTTTGACTCTTAATCATTAGGTCGGGGGTTCGAGCCCCCCAGGTCGCACGAATCAGTTATCAATTATCAATTATTAATTTTCAATGTTCAATTGGTTTTCGGTTTTAACTTTCATAATCGATTAAAAATATAACTGACAGGGTTAATTGGTAATTGATGATAGAGTGTCCTACAGGATTCCAGATAAATAAACATGGTAAAAAATATGACAATAAAAGAAAAACTTAAGATTGAAATAGATAAAATTCCTGAAGAGCTTGCCGACAGGGTCTATAAATTAATTGAATCCGAGAAAAAGCGCAAGAGTCACAATATCAAGAAAAAAATTTTAACCGCGTATCATTTTGGAAAAGAATTAGATGAATTGGATGTAAGAAAAGCAGCTTATGAATAAGTTATTAGTAGATACAAATGTTTTGATTTATTCTACTAATTATGATTCTAAGTACTTTGATGAAACATATAAGTTCATTTCAGATGCAAAATATGAGTTATATACAACTTCTAAAAACCTTTCAGAATACCTATCAGTAATAACCAGATATCCCTCAAATCCATTAAATATTTCTAAAGCCTTAGGTCTTGTAGACAATTTTGTTTCTAATTAAGAATTGAACATTCATAATTGATAATTGATAATTATGGGTCGATAATTAATTTTACGGCTTGACAACATGAACAAACGCATTCGAATTATTATAAGCCAGCAGAATATCATTTAAGTTTGTTACATTGTCCCCCGTCACATCAGTAACTACATAACCATTTACAAAGCTCGACGCATTATTATATGTTGAAATTATATCGTTCAGATTTACAAGCCCGTCTCTGGTAACATCTGCGCTGTAGATCCCGAATCTTAACGGTGAAGAATCCACCTGCTTCATATTATTTCCAAATGCCTGTGAAACTGAAGTTGTAAAGTTATAGTTTAATGTTCCGCCTTGCGTATAAGCAACCGCGCCTGCGCTCCATGTATCAATTGTGTTTCTGTGTCTGACCTGTATGTAATAATTTCCGGATAAAGCGTTTGCTATTGTGAATGAACCTGTAAACGTACCTGCATTAATTATTCCTTTTGAGGAATCAACAGTCGCATAAGGTGAAGAAGAATTTCTCAAATATACTTTGACCGAATCCGCTGCTCTCATTCTGTCAGCTGCCTGATCATAAAATCCTTCCATGATCATTGTAAGATTTAATGTTCCTGATGGGTTTGGCGGATTGAATTCATCGGCTCCAATATCCGGAGCCGTTACACTTCTTAAGTTATTATCAAAGTCAGTTGTGATACCTGCAACCGGAATTCCTGCATTGCTTGCGGGAGATGACCCTGTTGAATCAATATGAAGATTTGGCGCACCTATGAACAATGGATCAGCTGAAACACTGTGTGAATCCTTTGCAGTAGATGTGATCCATGAATTAAGATTCAGTTTGTCTGACAAGTACCAACCAAATTTATTATTGGAAGAAGAATCATTCTTAAGAATATTGTAATCCGAAAAGAAAAAACTATGATCACCTGTATTCCTGAGGACGTAGCTTGACCCTGAGCTTCCGGTCACTTTGTTTATAAGTATATTATTTTTAAAGTTCGTCAGGCCGCTGTTCTCTTTATTATAACAAACTGAAAAAACATTACCTGAAACATTTCCGTGGATCAGGATGCTGTTGTTATATATATTATAATTAGAAAAATTGGTTGTACGGATTCCCGTCACTGCAAAAGCAGAGTTTGCATCCAGAGAAATCATGTTGTTTGAAATTTCAGCAAGAGCCGATAATGACATACCTGTAATAGAGATACCAAAAATGGATTTTGTTGAACTAGTTTTAAGATCGTGAATATAATTCTTAGTAAATGTTGCACCTTCAATGGTTGATGATGAAAATTGTGCTGCATATAGTTCTTGAATATGTACAAAGGTATGAAAAAATTCATTCCCTGTGTAAATTGTTCCGGCGGAATTTCCATTTTCCCACACTCCCTTGAATCCAAAATTAAATATGCGGTTTCCCGTTATCTGGTTTCCTGAGTTCTTCTGCAATGACGTTGCTCCTGAACCCGAATTGATTATACCGTAGCTGCCTCCTGAAATATCATTGTTAAGAATAATATTGTTATCATTTCCAGTTGTGCCGTTGGTAGTGGATAAATTAACAGTAGTAATACTTGAAATAAGCTTACAGTTTTTGATTATATTATTCGTTGCATCATTAAAGAAATTTATTCCGTTGCCATAACCAAAATTATTTATTGTAAGATCTTTTGAAGTACCGCCATTAATATTCGAACCGTCAATAATAAAATAATCCCCGCCGTTTATATCGAACATAGATGAACTATTGTTAGCAATCAGGCTTGTAACTCCGGTATTGGGCTTGATAGTCACAGTATTAATTGCAGACACCCCGCTCCATGGTGTAATAGAAATCGGCACTGATTCTGAATAATACGATGGATCACTCAATAAGAATCTTACCGGACCACTTACTCCCCATATATTGATATCGTTTATCGCTGCTGTTATCGTCGCGTATACTCCTGCCATCGCGTCAGTTCTCAGATCCGGATCATTCACTCTCTTAACAGCAAGAGGACCTTCGTATAGTATTCCGTTTTCCATCGGAATAAAAATTTCCTCATCAACTTCTCTTAGTACAGTTTTGATCTCAGGATCTTTATTAATACCCTCTTCTGTATTTAATTCAGTAATTGGGGTTTGAATTTCAGATACTTCCTTCATAACTTTTTTTACCACTCTGTCAAAATAAATATTTCTTCCTGTGACCTGATTAAAGAAATGTAAGCCTACGATGTAATCACCGGCAAGAGGAGATTTATTAAATATAAATGAGCTGACAGCACCGCTGACCGGAAATGCAGCAGCTGTAAGTGCAACATTGGAAGGATAAGTAGTAAATGCCGCGGTCTCTGAAGCAACGTTTGGAGTCGCGGCCAGATCCTGTGCGACTACAAAATACTGAAGAGTATCAAATGCCGTTACGGCCCCATTTAACAAAGCATAATTAATTGTAAAATCAAAAGATGAAACTGATCCGTTTGCTTCCGCATATTTCCATCCGGCTGTGCTGCTTGTATTGTCATTGAAAGCATTAGCGTCACTTTTTCTTTTGTAATAAACTCTCGGTCTGAGTCCTGCAGATCCCTGAACGCCATCAGCGTCGGTAATTACAACATTTGAAAAACTTCTCGAGCCGGCAACTGTATCATTTAAAAGATCTGTATATGTAATTGTCATTGGGTTAATATCAGCCTTAATAAAATTTCCGGCATCTGCTCCGATATCAACCGGTGTTAACCCTGCTCTTGTTTGTCCGTCAAAATCATCCGTCACTCCTGCGACTACTGTTCCGTTTCCATCGACGTGTGTCGGCAAATAAGATCCAATGTGAAGATCAACATTGGATGATGTTCCGTTTTGATTAACAAATACCGGATTCGATGAATAACTGTTGTTATCTTGTCCGGTAGCAGTCCTCCATTCTGCAATGGTCACCCTGTCAACTGAGTTATAAATTCCCAATGCACCGCCGGTTCCTGTTGCGTAAAGTATATTGTAGTCACTGGTAAGACCGGTTGGATTAGGGGTAGAACCTAACAACCTTATTCCATAATGTTTACCTGTCGCACCGGAATTTGAACGCGCGTTGTAAAAAACATTGTTTTTATAATTTCTTGTTACATTAAATGCGGTACCCTGAAACGCAAAAGTAAATGATGCTGCTGAAGTTGCGCTTCCCCCAATGTAGATACTATTGTAATAAATATTATTTGAACCCCCCGCTTCCAGTATTCCGTTAATAGTACAGCCCGTGCCCATGCTTGTCCCTGAATCACTTATGCCGAGCCTGATCATATTGTTGCTGTATGTTGATGTTCCCGCGTTTGCATAAATGGCTGCCATAGTTCCTGCCGTACTGCTTAACCTGTATGAGTGAATGAAATTCTTTGAGATCAGATTTGAACCGGAGTTTAACGAAGTTGTAAAATAAATTCCTCCCGCATGTGTAACCAGTGTTGTGTAAGTATTTGTAAGTGAATAAATTTGATTTTGAGAAATGACATGATTAGTTGCATTGGAATTTATCATGATCCCTGTCAGAGGTTCAAAATATGGGGTTCCTGTATTCCCTCCGGATGTTGTAAGATTTCTGATAATGTTGCCTGAAATAGTTGAAACACCACCTGCATTGTCGATACCTAAGAGAAATGTTGTTGTAGAAGTTGAGTTTGCAAAAATTGAGTTTGGTATTGTTCCTCCGATAATATTATTCTGACATGTCAATGTTCCGCTTGTCGCTGAGCGGATCCCACAAAAGTTAGTTGCTCCGCTTCCTCCTAAAGTGATACCACCGATCGTATTATTGCTGGAAGTAAAATTTCCTGTTGTTGCGAAATTTCCTATTGCATAGACTGTAGAATTGGAACCTGAACTCGCATATGAAATACTGCCTGTGGATGATTGACTTCCAATTGTATTTCCTGTTATCGTTCCTATATTAAAGAGTCCTGCGGAGCAATAGATAGCCGAGAAAGGTGTACTTGTCAGAGTACCGTTCATCGCTCCGAATACAGATATACCTGCGATCGTATTTCCCTGTACATTTGATGCTGCCGCAGAATTCACAGACAAATTTATCGAAATGAATCTGCTGCCGGCGATTCCGGAAAAAGTATACACGCCGGTTCCTGAAGATGATGAATACCCAATAGTGTTTCCGGAAATGTTAAAATTATTGCCCGTGGTTGTTGCAATATTAATTGCAGAGTGCAGAGATGCTGTGGTTAACGATCGTGATGATGTCTGATAAAATTTATTTTCTGATATTGTAAAATTAGTTGATCCTGAACCTGAAAAGATTCCGGTGCTTTCATTCGTGTTATTAAAAAAATCAAAGATGTTACAATTTCTTATCGTGTCACCACTGTTGTTTCTTGCTGTCGATGCTGTTGAACCGCTTGAATAAATTCCTCTCGATGGTAATGAAGCTCCTGCGATCCCGATATCACAATAAGATATAAGATTATTGTCATTGCCGTTCACCGGTCCTGTCGAACCAAAGTATATATTACCTGTTTCATTTGCACCTGCTCCCGTGGAAGAGCCTAGTATTGTGCAGTTCTTGATGACATTGTTGGATGCGTCATTGTTGAAACGGATAGTGCTTGTCCCGGTGACATTTGAAACAGTTGTATTAGAAATAGTAAGAGTGTTTCCGTCTGTGTTCAGACCGTCAATAGTTACATTGTCTGCTCCGTTAAGACTTATGAGAGCTGAACCGGCAGTCACTGCAGATGTAATTGCTTTTGCAGTCCCGCCCGACGGAGAAATGGTCAGCTTTGTCCATGCACCGTTGTTTAAAACCGCTCCGGAAACAGGTTCAGAAATGCTGACATTTATCAGAATGGTTATCGTTGAACCGGTCTGAGCTCCCGCGTTGATCGCGGTAAATGCAGAAGATAGTGTTGCGTAATTTCCGTTGCCCACTGTTGCTCCGGATACTGTAACCTGTGCATTTGAATCATTGAATAAGATTATGAAAAGAAAGCAGATCATTAAGCATGAGCCAAATTTCGTTCCTTGTACGCTTGCCCGCTTTACGTTTATATTAACTTTATCGCACATTAACTTAAACTCAGCAGGCAAGCCTACGAGGGAAATGAGAATTTTCTTCATGAATGAAATTAAAAAATTAGAGAAGCTGATTACTGTACTTTTGTAAGTCATGTTATCCTCGTAAGATTATTTGAAATGTTTCATGCAAATTAATGCTAAGGGTTTATATTATCAAAAAGATTTTTGCAGATTGATTACATTTTATAAGTCCGAGATCAGACCCATTTCACTAAAATTGAATTGGAATTGCAGTAATGAAGCTTTAATTTGTTGCAAAATAAAATGACCGACACCAAGCTCACAAATCTGTTAAGAGCTTTGAGTTCCGATGAATTCAGGCAGCTTGAAAAGTTTATTGATTCTCCTTACTATAATAAAGGCAGAGACCTGATGCCATTCTTTAAGATGCTAAAAACTTTTTATCCTGATTTCAGCAGTAAAAATCTCACCAACGAGTTCATCTACAAAAAACTATTCCCCGGTAAACAATTTGACAGCTTAAAGTGCGATACTGTGATACGTGCCCTTGCTTCACACTTGTTCAGCGCATGCAAAGAATTTCTGGTACAGCTTGAACTCGAATTGCAGCAAACAAAGAAAAAATATTTCCTTCTTAGTCAGCTTAGAAGAAAAAAACTTTACAAAGAATTTGATAAGGAATACAACAGCATTGCTGATGATGACGGCGGTTATGGAAAAGGCAGTGTACGCTATTTCGTTGACAAGTATCTTACATCGGCTGTTAAAAGAGACTGTTCACTCGACAGGGATGATTTTGTAAATTCATTTGAGTTTACACTTCAGGCAAGTGAAAGCATTTCTGTTGCAGCTCTGATCTCTCTCTACAAGTTTGAAGATGAAAAGAATCATGTTAAGGGGTATCATCTCACTTTAAGGAACAATATACTTGATTTGATCCTTGAGAATTTTGATGGTGCGAATTTCATTGAGGAGCTGAAAAGTTCAGATCTGCAGTACTATCCCTACATTCAGATCTTCAGCGGTATTTACATGATGAATCATTATAAGGACAATGAAGAATATTATAAAGTAAAAGAACTTCTTAAAGAACATTCCTCTCTTTTCGGACAGCCGGAGAACTATGCACTTTGGAATACACTGCTTACTTACAGCAACTTAAACCATCTCGGAAGACGTGAGAATCTTGAGCTGTGCAAACATATGCTTGATAACAAAATTCATAAACCGTTGCCTTCTGAAAATTTTCATATCGTTTTATTCAGAAACATTGTTCTGCTTGGCTCACAGACCGACGAATTTGACTGGCTTGAAAAATTCATAGAACAATATTCACCTGAGCTGCACGAAAACCATCGTGAAAGCATGAAAGTCTATTCACTGGCACATTTGAGTTTTGCACGATCGGATTTTGAGAAAGCCCTGGAATATATTTTGAAGATCAAATATAATTTGTGGTTGTACAAACTTGATATGAAGATCCTGCAGCTAAGAATATATTATGAGCTCGGATATCACGAAGAGGCATTATCACTGATCTCAACAATCGTCAGCTATCTGAATGAATCTAAAGAAGTCAGTAAGGTCAGCAAAGAGTATACAAATGTGTTTATCAAATGTCTCAGGGATCTGATAAAACTCAGATCAAACGGTGGTCATAAAGAATCAGAACTACATGAGATGAATGTTACTTTGAATCATATGAGCGATACCGGGCTTTCGCGATGGCTACTGGAGAAGGTAAAGGAACTACGTGAGACGTGAAACGTGAAAGTGAGACTCTGCGAAGAAGATATTACAACTATAACGTCAGAGTCCCTGCTAAAGCAGGAGACTCGGACGTTGGATAATAGTCAATGTTCAGGACCCATTGGCATTACCGCGTATGCGGGAATCCCTGAATATCTTTCTGTGACTGCATTGAAAATTGTAACTTACAACGATAACTACACGAGATGAATGTTACATTGAGCCATATGAGCGAGACAGGGCTTTCGCGATGCTTACTGGTAAAAGGTAAAGGAACTTGAAAAAAGGAACTTGAAAAAAGGAACTTGAAAAGAGAAACTTGCGACGGGAGACGTGAACGTAAGACGCGAGACGTGAGACTTGAAGATCATTCAATTATCAATTTTAATTATCAATTATCAAACGGCGATTTAAAAAGTCATTTCGTCTTCCGCTGACTCATAGGGGAGGAGAAGCTTGGGGTTTTTTCTACATTCACGACTCTCTATTCAATGTAAGTGTGGCACATTTTTATATGTCATCAAATCCTTGAATTATTTTTAAAATGTGCCACACTTAACTATCATTAAACTATGACATTGTAATTCTGATTACTCTATTTGCTCCATACAACTCATGGACTCACCACATGCACAAACCCATTCGAATTATTATAAGCCAGCAGAATATCATTTAAGTTTGTTACATTGTCCCCCGTCACATCAGTAACTACATAACCATTTACAAAGCTCGACGCATTATTATATGTTGAAATTATATCGTTCAGATTTACAAGCCCGTCTCTGGTAACATCTGCGCTGTAGATCCCGAATCTTAACGGTGAAGAATCCACCTGCTTCATATTATTTCCAAATGCCTGTGAAACTGAAGTTGTAAAGTTATAGTTTAATGTTCCGCCTTGCGTATAAGCAACCGCGCCTGCGCTCCATGTATCAATTGTGTTTCTGTGTCTGACCTGTATGTAATAATTTCCGGATAAAGCGTTTGCTATTGTGAATGAACCTGTAAACGTACCTGCATTAATTATTCCTTTTGAGGAATCAACAGTCGCATAAGGTGAAGAAGAATTTCTCAAATATACTTTGACCGAATCCGCTGCTCTCATTCTGTCAGCTGCCTGATCATAAAATCCTTCCATGATCATTGTAAGATTTAATGTTCCTGATGGGTTTGGCGGATTGAATTCATCGGCTCCAATATCCGGAGCCGTTACACTTCTTAAGTTATTATCAAAGTCAGTTGTGATACCTGCAACCGGAATTCCTGCGCCGTTTACAGGAGATGATGCAGTCGAATCTATATGAAGATCCGGCGCACCAACAAATAGCGGATCTGCTGAAATACTGTTTGAATCTTTTCCTGTGCCTGACTTCCACTCATTGAGATTGTAACGATAGTCGATGCCATCAAGAGCAAAAGTGTTATTCAGACTTGAGTCGTTCTTTAAGTCATTATGATCTGAACTCAGAGATGCAAGTGAGCCGGTATTGCGGATGATAAATGCCTGACCACTCCCGCTAGGAGTGATCTTATTTTCAAGTATGTTATTTTTCAGATTTACATTGCTGTTTGAAAATCTTCCATAGCAAACTGACGGATTATTTCCCGAAGGAGTGCCGTAGAGCAGGACTGTATTATAAAATATGTTATAGTTTGCCTGAGATCCCTCATAAATTCCATTAACAGTGAAAGCAAAATTTGCGACCAGGGAAATCATATTGTTTGAAATTTCTGCAGCAGAGCCTGATGATAGACCGGTGATGTACAGTCCATATATGCTGCTTGTAGAGATACATTTCAGATCGTGAACATAGTTTTTGGTAAAAGTAAAACCTTCAATTGAATTTGCTCCGATGTGAACAGCTATTGCATCACTAGCATGTGATGTAGTCTTGAAAAATTCATTTCCTGTATAGACCGTTCCAACTGAATTGGCATTGTCCCAGATACCTCTGTTCCT
>JBDTLQ010000065.1:0-10855 GCA_039934715.1 Ignavibacteria bacterium
TAATTCATAATAAACTTTTAACTTTTAACTTTTAACTACTTACTATTAACTGACTAAGGTGCTGGTGTAGAATTCCCGCCATCAAGCAGCACTTTCCATGACCCGTCGCTCTGTCTTTTCCAGACAGTAAAATAATTTCCGTAAAGAGTGGTATCCTTATTTGTGAAATGCCATTTGCCCCAAGTGAAACCGAGGTCTCCCGATTCGGCGACTTCGCCCATGACCGGTTCCCATATCAGATCCTTTGTGCCCGGCCTGTTATCATATGCTTTTGCAAGATCCTTTATTCCAACCACCGGATGCTGCCCTTCTGAAAATTTGATGATGCCGGCATCCGCGAATTTAAGAAAGGCATTGAAAAATCCTTCCTTTATTGAGTACTTGCAAAACTTTATGTCTTCCTGCATTATCACATCTGCATCCGTTGTTTTGTTTTCAGATCCGCTGCAGGAATAGATGCCTGCAATGAAAAGACAGAGCATTAATGATTTGAATAAACTGTCCATAATTTATTTAATGAATGCAAAATTGGTTTTACAGTTTAGACAGTTCTTTATAAGGTCTGTGACAACAGTTAAAAAAAGTATTGCATACGGGGAAGTTTACGGCAGGTTAAACAGTGGAGTGAACTTTATTAACACAGCATTCACTTTTGATCAAAGGAAAATATTTTTCCCTGATCACATTTGAGTGATGAAGCGTATGACCTGCTATTACAAAGCCGATCGACAGCACAGAAATATTTACACCGGTGCTTACTCCTTCTCTTTGCAGCACTTCATTATCAAAGCTTTCGAATAAATGAAGAGTCGATCTTCTGAGAATTTGAAATTCAGTTAACAGATCATCAATGGATCTTTTATCTGCCTTAGCCTCGGGCGCGTATTCATTCTCCTCGAATCCCGGCAGCGCGGTCTTGTCATTACGCGCAAACCTTAACGCCCTGTAAACGAATATTCTTTCCGCGTCGATAAGGTGCTGTATAATATCTTTTACCGTCCACTTCCCGGGCTCATAAACTTTATCTCCAATACTTATAAGTTTTTCCTTATCATTTATCAGAAGATTCTCACCGAACATAATGAGCGCTTCAGATAATTCTATATCTTCGATCTCATTTATGTATCTAATGTAATATTCAGGTAAAACTTTAATGTCACTTTTTTTCATAGCAATATTTTTTTCATTTTTTAGAAAAGTAAATCAGACTATTTATATAAAAGATATTTTTCCCGTTTGCTTTTAAATTGTTCAAGGTCATACTTATACGAGTCAACTATTTCCTTATAACTGCTGCCATTGTTCAGCATTGTCCTTAACTTTGATGTGCCGGCCAGTTTGTCAAGAAAGTTATTTTTATTTATAATGAATTCAGGAAATAATTTTTTCAATGACACCAGTACTGCTATTCCTGTCTTTACAGGTTCGAATGATTTTTTATCAGTAACATTAATATAAACTCCCTCACAATTTTTATTTATAAATTTCGGAGGATTCGAAGGACTTGTTATGGTTTGTGGTGTGAACGAAATGCTTTCGAAATTCACATCGTTAAAATTATACGAATTTAATTCTTCAGCTAACTTATTTCCATCACAATAAGGAGCGCCAATATATTCGAACGGCCTTTCGGTTCCTCTGCCTTCGGCAAAGTTGGTTCCTTCAAGAAGACATGTTCCCAAATAACAAACAGCCGAAGAAGGAAAATACACATTCGGGGACGGCTTAATCCATGGAAGATCAAGCGATGTATAATCGGTATCGCGCAAATAGTTTTCCATTTTGATAACAGTAAGCTTGCATCCTTCCGAAAAATACTCAGTGTTAATATATTGAGCAAGTTCACCGCATGTCATTCCGTAAGCAATGGGAACATTCAACAGACCTACAAAAGATTTTTCATTGTCATCCAGCATGAATCCGTCAGAATAATTTCCATTAGGAATAACAGGACGGTCACAGATCAGCATTTCTTTATTATTTTCAACAGCCGATTCCATACAGTAGTACATTGTATTTATGAAAGTATAGAATCTTGCGCCGACATCCTGAATGTCATACACCATTACGTCCACATCTTCAAGATCATTTGAGCCGGGTTTTTTCTTATTTCCGTAAAGTGAAACGATTTGAATTCCGGTCGCATCATCCGTAAAGTTTTCATTTCTGTCATCGCCGCGCAATCCATGCTCGGGAGTAAATATCTTTGAAACAGTAAAGTTCTTATTTAATGAATCTAAAAATAAAACTCCGTTTGATAATACACCGCTCATGTTGGTGACGAGTCCGATCCGCTTGCCCTGCAGAAGAGACGCATTGCGGTATAACAGCGATTCATTTCCTAAAAGAAATTTATTATCGGAGATCGTTTCTTTCTGAGAAGGGAATAAGGTGAAACTGAATAATACGATTAAACTCCATATTTTGTTGATGGGCATTTGAATGATTTGCTTTAAGCTGAACCTGAAATATTAATAACCTGAGAAACTTTATTTATAACAACGAAGTAATTTAACTAAATTTAATTTTTTTAATTCGTGTCAATTAGTGAAAATTTGTGTCAACCAAAAAATTATATTAATTTCCTTTTGCTTCATTCATCAAGAACTGTGTGACAAGTCTCACTCCCGATCCTGAAGAATTTTTGGGAGTATAATCCTGTCTTGCATCACGAATCGCTGTTGCAGCGATATCAATATGCGCCCATGGATAATTGCCGGTAAATCTTTTCAGGAACATTCCTGCTGCAATAGTTCCTGCCTGTCTTCCGGTAGTTGTATTTCTTACATCAGCAATATCGGAGTCGATCAATTTATCATACTCATCCCAGAGCGGAAGCTGCCAGACTCTGTCGTATGATTGGGTACCAGCCTTTGAAATTTTATTTATCAGATCCTGATCGTTCCCCATTATCGCGGAAGCGACACTACCGATCGCGATCACAACAGCGCCTGTAAGAGTTGCCATATCGATGACTGCTTTCGGTTTGAATTGAGTTGCATAAGAAAGCGCATCGGCAAGTATAAGTCTTCCTTCAGCATCGGTGTTATCAACCTCGATAGTCATTCCATTATAAGCAGTTATCACATCACCCGGTTTAAACGCATTTCCGTCGGGCATGTTCTCAACCATCGGGATCAGCCCGATCACATTTATTTTTAATCCGAGCTGAGAAGCTGCCTCGACAGCGCCTATTGCTGCAGCGCTTCCGCACATATCCATTTTCATCGCCGCCATACCTCCGGCAGGCTTTATTGAAATACCACCGCTGTCAAATGTCACTCCTTTGCCTATTATTATATACGGCTGTTCATCCGGAGCTCCGCCATCGTATCTCAGTATCAAAAATCGCGGCTCTCTTCTGCTTCCGCGTGCAACTTCAAGAACTCCTCCCATTCCAAGCTTCTGCAATTCCTTTAATCCTAAAACTTCAGCTGTATACTTTTTACCTTGTGAGCGTTCAGATATCAGGTTACAGTATGATTCCGGATACAGAATATTAGATGGCTCATTGCCAAGGTCTCTCGCAAAGTTGGTCGCGTTTGCTATAATGTTTCCTGTCTTTATTCCCTGCTCGATCTCTTTTGAATATTTTTCGGTTAATTTTTTTTCCGCGAAAAATACAATTTCATTTACCCTGGATTCAATCTTCTTTTCTTTTAATGTAAAGTATTTTGTGAAAGAATAATTGGCGAGGATGCAGCTTACGGCTTCAGCCTGTGCTACTTCCTCAGGTCCTTCCGGAAGAGAATCATCGTTCAGAATTTGAACAGCTATCTTTTTTATTTTAAGTGCTTTGACCTTCTTCATTGCTTTTGAAAGTGAGATCCTTAACTTTTCCAGTGTTACATTTTCTTTTTTTCCTAGACCGCTTAAAATGATCCTGTTAGTATTAGTGTAAACCAGTTCCATCTGCTTTTCTCTTCCTTTAAAATCTTCAAGACTCATGTTTCCGAATTTTGTCTTCAGCAGCCGCTGTATGAACTTCAGTTCCTCTTCAAAGAGTTTTTTATCTTCGTAACAAAGAAAGATGTATGCATCGGCTTTAATGTTACCGGCGTTTGATTTCTCAAATGTAATTTTCATGTATGTAGTTATTTATGAATATTTATTTTATATATGCTTTAAGTCTTTCAAGTATTTTGTTTTTCAGATCCGCAATGCTTACATCTTTAACATTTGCTCCCGCGGCATTCTTATGACCGCCTCCGTTGAATTCCTTTGCCAGTTCATTTACCGGAATTTCACCTTTAGACCTGAAAGATACTTTTATATTATCTCTGAGCTCAACCAGTAATACCCCGATCTTTATTCCGATTATGTTCATGATGATAGAAGTAAATCCTTCGACATGCTGGATATCCAGTCCCAGAGCCTTGAAGTCTTCTTTAGTTACGATCCCTACGACTACTTTGTTATCGAAATAAAACTTCAGACTCTCTATGAAGCGCGCCGACAGTTTAAGATTTTCCATTGTCGTTGTGGCATAAACATTCTCATACAGAGTTACAGGGTCCGCTCCTTTTTCTATGAGATCCGCGCAATCAAGAAAAACATTTGCGTCAGTTCTTGGATGCCTGAATGATCCTGTGTCCGTCATAATTCCAACATACAGTGCGGATGAAATTTCTTTTGTCAGAAATTTCTCATTATCCTTTTTAATGTATTTGTAAAGTATGGAACAATTAGAAGGGGCTTCAGTGTCTGAAATATAAGCATCATACAATTCAGACTTTAATCCTGTATGATGATCAATGCAGATCTTCTTTGAAGCCGAGCCTGCTATAGCATTCTCCATGGATTTAGTTCTCGAAAACTCATTTGTATCAAGTATGATGATAAGGTCCGCACTTGACAAGAGCTTTGTATTTCTGCTTTCATCATTACAAAATATTATTATAGAGTCAGCCTTATCGAGAAATTTGAGGTTGTCCGGAGTTTGGGAGTGATTTATGATTAAAGGGTTTTTACCTTTGAGTTTAAGATAATCTGAAAATGCTATGACACTTCCGATAGCATCACCGTCGGGTACAACGTGTGTGGTTAAAATTATCTTATCACTCTGTTCAATAATATCCTTTACGTCTTTGAAGTTCTTATCCAATCAGTAGTATTAAATGACAAAGTTGTAAAAATAACCTTAATAATATTTTATAACAATTGTATAATGTTTGAATCCTGGTTGTCAACACTGTCAACACATTAGTGTCCAAATTAAATTAAAAAACTTATAATTTGTTTAATATCATTACAAAAAGTAAATTTAAATTTTGTAGAATAGAAAAGAACCCGCCCGCCTTGCCGGCGAGGCAGGCCTGTGATAAATTGTCGATAAAGAAATTCAGAGTAATGGCGATAAGCAGGAATTCCTGAGTACAGCACCACTTAAAAAGTTATCACCACAATTATTGTTGGAATTCCTGCCGTTAGTGTTGAATTCTTAAATCGTTTTGGACGCATGTGTTGTCAACACTGTCAAAACCCGAAGTGGGAAATAATATTTTTTGAGGAAACCGATACAGTAATTATTCCGTAGATATAAAAGCAGCAACAGCCTGCCAATGTTCTTTCATATTTGTTCTTCCTTTAATTAGATCTCCATTCTTGTTCAGAATGGAGATTTTTTTTTAGCAAAACTGCAGCCTGATGTCTGAGCTGACTGCATACTCAGAGGAAATTATAGTTTCTTTAAATTCTAAAATATTAATGTTATAATTGTTCAACAATTAAATTATAGGAGATAAAAAAATGACAAGTTCTAATACTTCATTATATTCACTCCCCAAAAGTTTCTTAATAGTGATCGCCATCCTGATTTCAATTAATACTGCTTTTGCAACCGGTTCGGTTTATTTAAATCAGGATTTTGAAAACACATCTTTTCCCCCAAGAGGCTGGGAAATTATGAATACAGCCAACTACAACTTCATAAGAACAACCTATGCGAGCGGTTACGGTTCGGGAAGCTCTTGCGCGGTGGCGGACTTTTACGATTACGCAAGCGGTAATTTTGAACTTATCACATCAAAGTTGTCATCTGCGACTTTGTCAGATACTCTTTCATTTGATCATGCATATGCTTCGGGAAACAGTGAAGTGGACAAACTTGAAATCTATACATCACCGGACAATGGCACTACATGGACTTTGATGACTACGATAATTGGCGGTCCTTCCGGTCCGCTGGCTACAAGCTCCCCGACATATGATCTGTTTGTTCCTACTTCATCACAATGGGCAACAAAAAAGTATCTTCTCCCCGATGGGACCAACAAGGTAAAATTCAGAGGCGTGAGCGCTTTTGGAAATAATTTGTATCTCGATAACATAAAGATCGGAATTCCTTATTCGAACGATGCGGGCATATCAAGTATTTTCGAACCGAAGTGGGGGATCACTCCTCAGACAATGTCCCCGAAAGCTATTGTAAAAAATTTCGGAACAGGTATTCAATCATTTCAGGTAACAATGACAATAAATCCCGGCGGTTACACAAACTCTCAGACTGTTACTGCATTAGGCGCCGGTCAGACACAGGTAATTACATTCAGCAATTTTAATTTCAACTCGATTGGAAACTATACACTGACAGCTTACAGTTCATTAGGATCCGATCAGAATGTTTCAAATGATACCACTTCAAATATTTTAGCAGTAACAACTTCACCAAGAAATATTGTCCTCGAGTATTGCACAGGGACATGGTGTCAATGGTGTCCATGCGGAGATGATGAAGTTCACAACTTAAAGACAGCTTATCCTAATTCTGTAATTCTTGCTTATCACGGAGCCGGCTCGGATCCATGGAGAGTGTTCAACGGCAGCAATATAATCAGTTCTCTCGGATTTGCCGGTTATCCTTCAGGGTTGGTTGACAGAAGGTTGGGCAATAACAACGGATGGGGTTCTTTCTACACTGACGGCGAAACCAGGTATGCTCAGAGTCCTGCAGCTACAGTCAGTATCACTCCGACATCTGTAAATTATGATGCAGGAACAAGACAGCTTAGCGTAAATCTTAACGCTACTGCTCTTTCAACCTTAGATGGCCAGTACAAAGTATTTTATATCATCACCGAAGATAATCTTGTTTATCCTCAGACAGGAAACAGCTATTGCACGGGAAGTTCTACATGGGTTCACAACTGGATAGTGAGAAATATTGTGAATACTGTAACAGGCGACAACGTCAATTCAGGAACATGGAACAATACACAGGTTTATCCTCTCAGTTTTACGACAACAATTGATGCGGGATGGTCTGCTTCAAACTGCAAATTCCAGGTTGTTATCTTTAAAGAGAACGGAGCGCTTAATGTGTCCGAAGTACAGCAGGGCATCAGTCTTCCTGTCGTTCCGACGGGAATAAATTCCAACGGAACAGAAATACCTCAGAGGTATGAGCTTTCTCAAAATTATCCGAATCCTTTTAATCCTGTAACAAATATAAAATTTTCGGTACCTAAAGATGGAAATGTTTCTCTGAAGATTTATGATCTTCTAGGCAAACTTGTTGACACTTATCTAGACGGATTTGTCAGTGCCGGAAATTATAACGCACAAATAGACGGTGCAAATTTATCAAGCGGAATATATTTCTATACTTTAAGTTCAAAAGACTTTACCGAAACCAAGAAAATGAATTTGATAAAATAAAAAAATTATCATGTTTAATAACCCTCTTTTTTCAGAGGGTTATTAAACTTAGATTTCTTCTCAAACTTTTTCATAATCCCTCCAAAATTAGTTTTTTACAATCCTACATTTAAATAAAAAAGGGCTTGTCATTTAATTTTAAAAAAAATTATTTTTATGTTAAGAAGTTTATATTTTTAAAAAAATTGCAATCCGACCCCGGTTTTTTTCAGTATAGAGTATATAAAGGTATTAGAATCCACATATCCCAATCCCGCTCTTTAATGTTAACGATAAATTATTAAATTGTTTTACCCGCTCTATAATTATTAAGTAAACATTTTTTCAAAATCAAACAACAGGAGCAGAAACATGAAACACTTATCTACCCTAAGTAAAATTTTTTTGGCTGTATTATGTCTTTTCATTTTCCAGAAAAGTTCTTTTGCAACACTGTATTCAATAAACAATGTTCTCAGCGGTTTACAGGAAACACCTCCGCTTCCCACCGGCGGTAGCGGCACGATCCTCGGAACTTACAATGATGTGACAAAAAAAATTACATTCACGATCACATTTTCAACCTCCGGCAACACTACAGCCGGACATTTTCATGGACCCGCCCCTGCTGGCGTAGCTGCGGGAGTTCAGATCGGTTTCACAACAATTCCTCTTGGTGTTTCCAGCGGCACATTTACAGAGACAACTCCGGCTTTGACACCGACGCAGGAAACTCAATTTCTCAGCGGATTATGGTACGCAAATATTCATACAAACGTGTTTGGAGGCGGAGCGATCAGAGGTCAGCTGTCACCTGTCGCAATAAAGACTCTTGATCTGACTTTTCTTATTGAGGGTTTTTACAACGATGTTTCAAACATTATGGTAGGTGATACAGTTACGGTTAATATCAGAAACAGTACAACGCCGTTTGCTATTATTGAAGGTGCTAAAGGATTTTTAAATTCTTCCGGTCAGACCTCAATAAATTATACTTTGCCGGCAAATGATACTCCTTATTATCTGCAGGTAATGCATAGAAACAGTATTCAGACCTGGAGCGGACTTACTCCGTCTTTTACTGCAAATGCATTGTCATATGATTTTACAAGTTCGAATACTCAGGCGTTCGGAAACAATCTTAGGTTAAAGGGTACCAGATATTGCGGATTCAGCGCGGACGTAAATCAGGACGGTTTCGTAAATCTGAATGATATAATATTAACATCAAATAATGCTATCAACTTTGTTAACGGCTATGTCGTCTCAGATGTCAATGGTGATAATTTAACAAACCTAAATGACATCATTATTGCATTTAACAATTCGATTGGGTTTGTAAAAGCGATAGTTCCGGCTCCTTAACGTCAGGCATCAAACGTCAGATGTCAAACGTCAGACGTGAATCGTCAATCGTTTTAAATTAATAAAAAGCCAACTTTGAATCGGTTGGCTTTTTACTTTATTGACAAAATTAATTATTGGATTAAGATTGATTTATTTAACTTCTAACGACTAACGTCTGACATTTGATGTTTCAAGTTTCACACTTTTCCTCTTCCTGTCAAACCAGCTTAGAAGTTCAAAATACATAAACGCATTCTTTTCAAACGGGTCATCATGGAGTCTTATAAGATCGCTTCTTAACAGAATCAATCTTCGTTCTAACTCAAGTTCTGAAGTCGAATATTTTAAGCTTTTAAGAAATCCGAGAATGATTTTTTCAAACCGGAAAAAATTCTTTTTCTTATACAGAAATCGGTAAACAGATTTTACGATATACGGAAGCAGATCATAGTTTTGTAGTTCATAATGTATGATAAGATTTAATATGCGGGCATACATCTGTATGTCAGCTCTGTATTCAATGAATGGATGATTAAGCAGACGGTTTGAATATTCAAGCGCGCTTTTATAATCTTCAGCTCCGAAAAATATTCTGCACATGTAATACCTCAATATAATTAAATCATCCTTTTGTATGGTGCTGTCATAATTTGTCAATGTCGATTCTGCCTCCTTTACAAGTTCAACGCCTTCTTTGAATTTTTCCTGTTTGAGCAGATTCAAGAACTGATATAGATAGATTTTTGAAAACTTCATTGCCATCTCAAGTTTTGAAAAAGCTTTTAGAGATTTGAGTTTACTGAAGTGATGATCAAATCTTTCAAACTTTTCCGTCATAATATATCCATGTAACAATGCTCCGCTAATTTCGATCACCTTCAACACATAATCTTCTTCAAATATTTCAGGATTATTTTCTACGATCTGAAGCCTTGCTTCATTGATATCAACCAAGGCGTTCATATCACCGGTCATGTATCCGTACGCGCTCATTAATTTATAATAACTCTCCTTCTCTTTATTTGTTGAATCAGGTGTAATGCCTTTTTTTATGACAGGATTATCCATCACTTTTGAAATTCTTTTATGTGAGTTCTGATCTCTGAGCATGCCATGTATTCTTGTCGTGTCCCGTATTATTGCGGATGCAAGATTGAACTCATTTAGATTACCGGTGATCGTCAGAACATTTTTAGTTTCGGTAAGGATCTTTACAAGGTCAATATCCTTATGATCCCGGGTTTTAACAGATTGGATCTCAAGCTTCAGAAGTTCATGATAAACGGTAAAGTTTTCAAGTTGACGGGATCGTTCTTTTAATAAAGAAAGAACTTTATAAAACTGTCTGAACAATGACTTGTGATACAGTATTTTTAGCTTCATTAATTGTTCCTGAAGCTTAACATTTTGGGAATTATCGGCACTGTAAGCCTTCAGACTTTTAATGATAACATTGTAGAGATAGTTTTTTGTGAACGTCAATCTTTTATAATATTTCCTAAGAGATGTTTCATCATAAGTCCTCATCCCTTCAATCTGGTCAAATAATTTAATATAATTCTTATCCCCTTTTTGAATTGAAGCGCTGAGCCGGAAATATCTTTTTTCCGTCCCTGTAAGAGATTTTATCAGATCAAAAAGTTCAGTAGATGGCTTCATGGGATACTGCAGATGTAATGGATGTATGTCAATATAATTCAAAATTTTAAAACAAATAATGCTTTTGTAAACAATCTAAAGGTATTCAGGATACTGCAAGTCATCCGGAAAATTAAAAGCATCCATTGATAGAAATAAATATATTGAAAAAAATCTGAAAATTTAATTTCACAGTATGAAAACATGTTTAGCCATTTTTAGAAACAAGATCATC
>JBDTLQ010000066.1:0-10769 GCA_039934715.1 Ignavibacteria bacterium
GATGAAGTTATTTCAACCGGTCCGGAGGCATAGGTCATTCTTTCAAGAATACTTTTCTGAAGCTTAGCCTGTTTCTGATAATAATAAACTCTCTCTGCATTTTTAACTTCCTCCTGAACTTCCTGGTATCTTAACGCCAGTGCGTCGAATACAGAATCAAAAAGTTTAGCAACAGCAAGAATGATTATTGATTTTATCTCAAAAGGAACCGCAAACCCGAGGAATATTGCCGGGCCCTTCTCTATCGAAATTAATAATATCGCAGCGCCGAGAAGCGGGAGAGCAGTTCCGATCCCATCGACTATTCCGCTGTATCTGTCGATGATCCTTGTAATGGATGCTTCAGATGCCCCGTTTAATAGTATTTCCCGTCTGATTGAATTATTTGCCCTCAGTGCGCAAACTATGAAAATAATATAGGTGACAAAAGGAAACCACCATAGGGATACAGGATTTATCTGTGTACTTTCCTGCACTATTCCCGGACTTATGTAACTGGCAAGCGCGTTAAAAATATTTCCTACTACCGGCAGATCCGAAATCCCTATAAAATACGAAAGGATCACCAGCAACAACGACGGTAATCCTGCTTTAAAAATTGTCTTATTAATTTCCGAACTTATCTTTTCCAGGTTCTTTTTGATGATCTCTGATTTGATGTTCGAAAGTTCGATATCATGCTTCTTAATTGATTCATAATTTTCGAATCCATTGACATCAGAAATTTTTGAGGTCACATTATTCCCGAGTTCTTCCATAAAAGATCTGTTTTATTTTTCGATTTTTTTTTTTTTAGTATACAAAATAAATAAATTGCGTCCTAAAATCAAAGTAATGTTTATACGAAGTGTAGCTTTCTAAGTTCAAGTATTACAAAGTTTGAAATAAAAGAGTGCATAACATTTTATAACCAATTTTTAAGATCTGATAAAACCAATTAGTCATTTACTTTTTGATATGGTAATTTTATAAAGAGACAAAACTTCCTTTAAGAAATTGAAAATTGTTTGGTATTTATTCCGCAGGGGAAATTGTGCGGCAGAAAAATAAACTTCGGCTAATAATCAGCTGAGGGGAAAGAATATTTTTGATAATATAAATTTCAGTACAGGAACATTATAAACCCTTAAGCCCTGTGTCTGTAAAAATTATAATCAAAAAATATTCTTATCAAAGAAATCGCCTATCTTGATCCTGGCATTAATGAAAGCACTGATCAGTCCAAAGTTATTGGATGGGGTCTCTCCGAATCGGAACGATGGTCCTATGCCGAACGCTTTATTTGCAAAGCCCTGCCACGGACTGTCCAGATAAAGCTCGGTCAGCAGCTGAAAATCCCTTTTGCCCGCAAATGTTGCATCGATCCTGAGATCAAAAATAAAATCGTCAACTTTCATTTCTCTGCCAGTATAACCAAGGTGATACTCTCCGAACTGTTTTGCAAAATAGAATTTTGCGCGGGTTGAATTGTAGAAAATTAAATTTGGGGTCCGGATCTCAAAACCAAAATACTCGCCTCTGACTACATTATTTTTCATCGGCTCACCCGTAACTTCATTTCTTACAATTATCGGATTGTCGGTTACATCCTGCAAAGTATCAATGGTTGCAAAATAAGATAGTCTGAATACAGGTATTTCAATTGCAAACTCCATTCCCAAATGAGGCGTGAATATGTTGTTCCAGTTCCCAAGCCATGTGTTTCTAAAATCCTCTGTTTTATTTGTGTTAGCTGCATACTTTAACACAAACTCCTTTACACGCCCCGTAACAGCAACCTCGAACAAAGCAAAGTGAAGTCCGCCTTTTACAAAATCTGTTTCCATAGGTCCTGAATAAGGTGTACCGAAACCAACAGTCAGCCCGACTCCGGATCCGTAGGCGATAGGTATTCCTACCGGATCACCGCCGAAAGCCTGAAAGTAAGGATTTACATAATAATCCAATGAGCTTAGATAGCGGGTCTGATTAGACCAGGTTGTTCTAAAATTCCAGTTTGCTGCTATGCGCTCAGGTATATATGTCAGGGGAGTCCAGATTTTTGTACGTGTTGGTTTGTCTCTTGCTACACCGATATCAGTAGAAGATAAACAGCGGTTCCAACCCGAAAAAATATTTGTTAAGGTTGGATTTAATGTCACCTGATTACCGTTTCCGAAGTCAACACTTTGAAGGCTATAGGAAACTCCTATTTGTTCGGTTGTAATGCTGTCGTTACGAAGGTTCTGCAGATTGTTATCCCTTATGTATCTGTACAGCTCCAGCCCTTTGCTGTCAATACGGATATTGCATCCTGACCTGATGACAAAATCATTCTGTGCAAAACATGAAGAAGTCCAAACAATTAAAAGTATAAATAAAAAAGATGATATTTTAGAATGCATGTTAATAGTTTTATTTTGCATACGAATTAAACATAATTGGGATCTTTTAATTGATATTGTTATTTAAATTATCAGATATAAAAAATATAAATTTGTTATTTCCCCTTTGATTCAACACTTCTTCTGTTTTCATACTGTGACAGGTTTCCAAATCTTAGCAATAATTTTTGTAATTCTGGTGCAAGCTTATCAAAATTAAATTCAAGTCCTAACACGCTAAGAACTCTTGGAGACTTTTTCAGGTCAACTTCAAGATCGATTGTCTGCGGTAAAGGAAAGCTCTCATAATTCTGAGCGACATACCCGACATTACCTTCAGCTAAAAAATTTTGAAACTCGTCATCATCACTATTCGCTTTTTCTTTATTACTTTCTGTATTGTTGCTGAGGTATTCCGAATTAAAATCATAAGGTTCAAAATATCTCAGATAAACATCACTGTTTTTCCAGTCTATGGCGCTTATTGAATCCTTTAACCTTTCTCGCGGATTTCTGAAAAGATCTTTTATGTAATAACCGAGACTGTCCTGATCAAGAAACAATCCAGTCAACCGGAAATATTGACGTCCCCTTGGTACGTTTGAAATGGCAGTAGAAGTAATCTTGTAAGGTATTCTTAAAATTTTATTTTCATAAGGGACGAATAAAGTATCCTTAACATTATTTTCAACTCTTGAAAAATCCCTGGACAAATAAAATCTGATACTGTCCAGAGGAATTTCACCCAAGGTCACAGTATCTTTTTCAGAAAAGGAATCTATATCCTGCGCCTGACAGAAAGTGGACAGAATTGAAAAGAATCCTGTGATGAAAATAATATTGAATAAATTTTTAGTTAACATTAACTCTTGTTTTTCTTTGGTTTCTTTTTCTTTTTTAAAATTAAGGTATAAGTTCTGGAATCGGAGGGAACATTCTTATCAGTAAGCCTGATACTTATAGGAAAACTAACTTCATCCCCTTTGCTCCATTTTTTCTTTATATCCTGAGTAAGGTTTCTTACAAATTCATCCTTATTTTTCAGCCTTATCTGATAGGTGACGTCTATGCTGTCAGTTTTCCAGACATCTATAAACATTGACGACGAATCGTTTGGTGTTACTAAGATCCGGTTAGCATCGACATCATCAGATAGTTTCACATCATAAAGCTTTTGTCCGACAAGATTCTTTAAATCGCTGTTGTCAACGGTCATGTTAAAGTTTGAAATTTCCCGGATCGGGATTACTGTAAAATTGAAAGGTTCATTGTCGGCAACCGTCAGGAAAAATTTATCAACATATGAATTGGGTAAATCATAATAAAACTGAATGCTGTCAAAATTATTTGTTTCAAATGAAAATGTATCCAGAGATTCAAAATTTTTTATGAATATCTTATTTCCGTTTATAAATCCATTTGCCGTTCCGTCGTATGCTAAGTTATTCACCATCTTTGCGTTTGAATATTTAATAAGGCTCGAGAATGATGTTACAGGCTTGACCAAAATCTTTGATGAATCAGTCTGAGAAAAAGTATCCATAGAAAAAAGATTAATGATCAAACACAAAATGAAAAAGAAAAATATCTTACGATTTATAAATTTTATATTACTACAATAATTGTTCATCTATTTCGGTGTTTCTCCTTCAATAGTTGCAGGATGAGAGTTCTTATCAACTTTGTTTTGTACCGCCTGTCTTGTATTAACCGGTGTTTTTAATTTTTCAAGCTCAGATATCCTGTTATCTTTATTGATCAGTAACTCTTTCGTTACGACAGTATCTTTTAATAAGACAGACTGATACCGGGCATTGTCTTCAAGCTTCAATAGTACTATGGCTTTGGCAGTATCATATGAAGTTAGTTTCAGGAGTGAGTCCAGTTTCTTAATCTCAATAACTGTCTCGTCGTCGTTCTTATCGATCACTTTAGTTAATGAGAGGTCCGTACCTTTATAAAACAATATTGATATGGCAATGATATATAAAGACTGGAATATCAAAAATTTTGTGTCACGTTTATTTCCTTTCATGATCTCCTCTGATAGTTTATTACAAAAATTTTATTTACCTGTTATCTTCAAAATGGTTTCCAGGCTTTTTTTGAATTCCGGATCTTTCATTTCCTTAACTGTCATATTCCACCCGGTAATGACAGAATTCAATTGTTCTAGTGTAGCCATATCCGGCAGATTGACAATTTCAACTTTTACATTTTTACCGGAAGCAATATCCTCTGCTATGGAATCATCCTCAAATGTTCTGCTGAGGTACTGTATTTCCAGCTCATCAAATGCTGATTCAAAAAGTTTAGCTATTGCAAGAATGAATAGTGATTTAATTTCAAAAGGTACTGCAAATTTAAGAAAAAGATCTTCATATTGTTTTCCCAATCCAACTGTAAACAAAATTACTGCAGCACCAATCAGCGGAAGCGCTGTCCCTATGCCATCTACTATGCCGCTCCATTTTTCTACTATCTTAGTCAATTCTTTTCCGGAAATAGAACCCTGTGCAAATTTTCGATCAAGTATATTTTTCAGCCCCCATAGACATGCTAAAAAGACAACATAAATAACAACAGGATACAGCCACAATCGATTGGATGCTTCCATTGCAGCACTAAAGTTCTTTATATCCTGATCTTTTGGAAGATATCCTGAAATTATCTGAAATATATTACCAAAGAAAATAGAACCTATTAAAACAAGCAGGGATAATATTAACGATTTGTATAGAGCTGTTCTATCAAAAGAGCCATTCCTACTGTAAGAAGTTTCCGTATTTGTCATAAAATGAAATTTATTTTAAAAAATTGACTTTTAAAAATAACCAAATCAATTTAAAGAATCAAATTAACAAAAATTTTCAAAGATTTGTGATGTTATTTTTTATTGAACGTTTATAGCATGATTAAAAAAATTAATAAACAAAATCTTTTATTTTTTCAATGCGTCCGTTTTTGAATGACATTACAGACATCTCGTGATTTGTCCTGTCTTTCATAGTGACATTATTATGAATGCCATGATAATCTTTTACATTTTGAAGAGCATCATTCAGTTTTTGCCTTGTGTTGTTTCCGTCCGATATCTGCAAAAGTATGAGCTTCATTCCGTCATAACCGAAATAATAATTTTTTATATCTGCCTCGCTCAGGTTTATGAGATCGTTTCCGGATTTGTCGTTTAGGTAGAAGTCAGTTTCAAAATAAAGCTGCTTGATGTACATTTTATTCTCAGTAAGAGTTTTTAGATTATTCCAGTCGCTTGTCCCCAGTACGGGAAGGTTCAGATTCTCCGAAAAATACTGCGGGATTATGTTTGATATTTCCGTGGAACCGGAAACAGGTATATATATAGCATCTGTAATACCGGGGATGTAGCTCCTACTGCCGGTGATGTTTGTGGCGGGTGAAATTCCAAGAGAATCGATTATCCTGTCAGCGCGGTCACCGAACAATTTATAGATGCTGACAACTAATTTCTCGTTGACCAGTGAATCAACATATGAGAATTTCAGTTTAGCCTTTTTCAGTTTTTCCTGATCAGCGTCTTTCATATTACCAAAGTCGAGGAACTTCTCATCTTCAAATATTTTTGTTTTTAATTCTTTCAGTTCATCGCTCAGATCAGATTCATCCTTTGAATAATATTTTACAAATAAAATTTTATTCCCGCTATTAATGACTTCATCCGAAAAACTTTCCTCGAAATTTTTTCCATAAGTGTCCTCGGAAAGTATCGCGAAATTTTTCATTCCAAGTTCATTCATCGCGTATCTTGCCATAAGTCTGCCTCTGATATCGTATGTAGGATTCAGCTGGAATAAATACTCGTTCTTCTCGGCGAGAAAATTCTGTGTAGCCGTTGGTGTGATCACCGGGATCTTATGAAATGCTGCTGCCCCGGCATTATTAATAAGTTCACTGCTGAATACAGGTCCGAATATAGCCATGACGCTGCTGTCGCTTCCGAATTTGTTGATGATCTGAAGTGTGGCTGCCTGGTCTCTTTTTGTATCTTCAATGACAAGTGTGATCTTCATCAGTGGACCGGAGGAATTATATTCTTCAAGCGCGTCCATAATTCCTCTGAGCATCTGCTCGCCTAATTTTTTATCCTCGGAATTGTCAGAGCTTTTCATCAAAGGAATCGCAATACCGATCTTGCCTTGTGAAAATGCATTAGTCCCTGCGGAAAGTAATAATAGGAATGTTAAAATAAGTTTTGACAAATGAGTATTAAGTATTGAGTGTTACTATTATGTTTTAAGTCATCAAGCATAAATCTAAAATCTAAAATCTAAAATCTAAAATCCCAAATCCCAAATCTAAAATCCAAACTCACTCCCACTCTATTGTCGCCGGGGGCTTTGAGCTGATATCATAAACAACCCTGTTTACCCCTTTAACTGAATTGATTATCATGTTTGAAACATGTGAAAGAAATTTTTTTTCAAAGCCGTAGAAATCCGCTGTCATTCCGTCCGTTGAAGTAACTGCTCTGAGCGCGATAACATTTTCATAACTTCTCATATCGCCCATCACTCCGACAGTCTGCACCGGAAGCAGCACTGCAAACGCCTGCCATATCTTATCATACAATTCATGTTTCTTCAGCTCACTGATGTAGATATCATCAACTTCCCTGAGAAGATCAAGCTTCTCTTTTGTAACATCACTCAATATCCTTATCGCAAGTCCCGGTCCCGGAAAAGGATGCCGGTAAATGAAATTTCTTGAGATGCCAAGCTTCAAACCTATCTCTCTGACCTCATCCTTGAATAATTCTCTGAATGGTTCAATGAGTTTCAGTTTCATCTTTAAAGGTAGTCCTCCGACATTGTGATGCGTCTTGATGGTTGCTGATGGTCCTTTTTGAGAAACCGATTCGATCACATCGGGATATAATGTTCCCTGCACAAGATATTTTACATTCTTAATCTTCTTTGCTTCTTTTTCAAAAACATCTATAAATGTTTTACCAATGATCTTTCTTTTTTGCTCGGGATCGAAAACATTTGCGAGCCTCTTCAAAAATAATTCAGAAGCATCAGCGAAGACAAGATTTATTTTATAGTGCCTGCTAAACATCTCAATAACTTTTCTGCTCTCATCCTTTCTCATCAATCCGTTATCAATATGAATGCATGTCAGCTTTTCACCAATTGCTCTGTGAACAAGAACTGCCGCCACAGACGAATCAACCCCGCCGCTTAATGCACATATTACTGTGTTCCTGCCTACAAGTTCTTTTATCTGTTCAACTTTCGATTCAATAAATGATTCGGGCTCAAATAAATTCTTAACTTTGCAGATCCCGAATAAAAAGTTATATAATATGTTTCTTCCCGATTCAGTATGATGAACTTCCGGATGAAACTGAAGACCATAGATCTTTAGTTTTTCCGATTCAAAGCTGCAGATAACCCCGCTCAGGCTTTTGGATGAGGGGATGAAACCGTCCGGGATCTTATCTATGGAATCACCATGACTCATCCATACATTCAATTGATTCCCGACTCCGCGGAAAATTTCAGAATCTTTAAAAATATAGATCTTTGTGAGACCGTACTGCCTCTGCAGTGATTCATGCAGCTTGCCTTTGAAGAGGTGGCAGATCAGCTGCAGACCGTAGCAGATCCCAAGTATTGCTATCTTGTTTTTTATAAGATAATCAATGTCGGCTTTTGAGATTTTGGGCGAGTCTTTAGAAAGCACACTTGACGGACCGCCTGAAAGGATCACTCCTTTAATGTTATAATTTTTACTCTTATCCTTTATATAGCTTTTTAGGTTGAGCTTATAAGGATGTATCTCCGAATAGACCTTAAGCTCTCTTGTTTTGCGGGCGATCAGCTGGGTATACTGTGAGCCGAAATCTAAGATGAGGATTAAATCGGTTTTTGTCAAATTACAGTTTATTTATTATAGGAGAATTTTCTGAAGCAAGTAATACAGCGCCGTATGAGGATGAATGTTTCTTAGGAACGACCTTAACGATCTTCAGTTTGTTTATTTCTCTTTTTAATTTATCAGAAAGAATATTCCGGTTCTCTATAATGCTTCCGATAAAGGCAATATTGATAGATCTTTTTCTTTTTGAAACCTTGATAAAAGTTTTTATGTCTTGGATCAGACCATCTACTGCTTCATTCACTATTTTCAGAGACAGGCCGCATTTCTTTTCCGCGCATTCGATCACTAAGGGAGCGAGTAATTGAATCTCAAAGTTTTCATTGAATACTTTTTCAACGACATTGCGGTGATCGATACCGAATTTGTTATATACTTTTTTTGCAAGCATGCTTTTTCCGCCATCGCCCTTTTCATATTCTTTCATGAGCAGATTCAATGCTCTCTTACCGATCCAGTATCCGCTGCCTTCATCGCCAATGATCCGTCCCCAGCCGCCTATACGTGTCAGCTTTCCTTTTGAAAATCCATAAAGCACCGATCCGGTACCGCTGATAAGAATGATGCCTTCATCTCCTTCAAACGCTCCGTACAATGCTGTCATTGCATCGGTGGTCACTAGTACATCTTTAAAGCCGAGTATTCTTTGAAAAGAACTTTTTAATTTTTTCCTGTCATTATCTTCCCTGGCCCCTGCCACCCCCAGACATATCCCTCTGCAATTTTTCAGGTCAAGTTTAGCGGAGGCAATGGAATTTTTTATGAAGCCCGATACTTTTTCCGAATATAGTTTTAATCCCGCGACAGAATAGTGTACGCCTTTGTAAGATCTTTTAAATAATATTTTTCCGGAGATACTACCGGTTATGTTTTCTGAAGCAATTAATACTTCACACTTCGTCCCGCCGGAATCAATGCCGGCATAAAACCCATCTGATCTTTTACTCATTGGGTTTAAGTTATTAATATTAGCTGAAAATTGAAATTGAAAATTGTACACACATGTATTAAAATAAAGCCGGTCAGAAAATACTAGTGGGTAGTATTTAACTGACCGGCTTGTGCAAATGGAAATTGTTTTCTTTATTCTATTGCTTTCAATTGCTTGGTGATCATTGATTGCTCAATGTTTTGTGTAAATTATTTGCAACCTGTTTCGTATAAGTATAGTCTTTCTGTAAATTTTCCCATGAATTTTTATTAAGGGAAGCAATTGCTTTATCTTCTACAGAAACCATTATCTTAAACGATATGACCAGCAATATAACGAGCAATAAAACTGTTTTAATGAATAAATTCATTTTGCCCTCCTTTAATTTTTAAATTTGTTTCCTGCTTTGAAAGTCTCCGGAAACCCCGCTGCAGACTGTTCACTGATTATCAATGAACAATACAAAAATAGGTGTAATGATGAGGGAATTGTATAAATGCAGACACCAATTCTTTATAGGTGTAAACATTTAATTAATTACGAATTATGAATTACGGGTTAAGTGGTTACGAATTGCCCCGTCAAAATCAGAGAAAATCTCCGCAATTTTAGAGGGGTTACACTAAAATAAAGCCGGGTAGAAATTCATACCGGCTTTATTCAATTAAGAATTACGAATTTTAAGATTTCTAACTTTTAACTTTCAACTTTCAACTTTTAACTGCTTAACTGCTACCTGATTAAGGTGTAATCCTCACAATAAACTTCGAAGTATTATTCGAAGTTATAAGAAGATCATTTAAGTTAGTTACGTTATCATTATTGATATCTGATGGTACATATCCTGAAACAAAGTTTTTGGCATCATTATAAATTATAAGAATATCATTCAGATTTATGGATCCGTCTTGATTTACATCGCCGCTGTAAAATGCATAGAGATCCGGAGATACATCGACCTGTATCTCATTGACACCGAATGACTGAAGAGGGGAGAATGTAAAATCATAGGTATATGAAACTAATGACGGAGTATACTGGAATGTTGTCGCGCTCCATGTTTCAATCGCATTTCTGTGTCTGGTTGCGATATAATAATTTGTATAATTGCTCGCATTGGTGAACCAGAATGTTCCGTATCCGTCGTTGTCTAATTTTAATTTTGATGAATCAATTATTTGATACGGAGGAAAATCTTTTCGCAGATACAATGTAAGCGAATCTGATCTCAATGTATCAGCTGGCGCGTCCCACATTCCTTCGATGACTCCTCTGAAATAAATATTCTTCCACGGATTCGGAACACCCGAGCATCCGACCGATGCCCATACATTTGTGCTTCCGCTGTATTCGGACCAGAGTGCAAAACAGCTTTCACTCTCGGGACCATATCTGACTCCGGGTCTTGGCTGAGCAGTAAATGGATTTGCATTTATGTGATTCAACTGGTAAACCGGAGCTCCCCATACGTTATTTGAGCAATAAGCATATGTAACCGGCACAAATGAAGCAGTGTTTTCCGAATAAGCGCATGAATAAAATCCCGGTGCGCTCCG
>JBDTLQ010000067.1:0-10756 GCA_039934715.1 Ignavibacteria bacterium
CGTTAAGCTTTGTCCAGCTGATACCATTATCGGTTGACTTAATAACAGTACCGAATGCGCCGGCCGCGTATCCAATATTATCGTTTGCAAAATCCATAGTATGGATCGTGTTGCCCTGCGGTTTTGGATTCAGCCATTCCCAGTTATCAGGTTGTTGTGAATAACTCTTCTCGGAAGTAAGAGCAATAAGTGTCAGAAAAATTATGATGATTACTTTTTTCATTTGTTGAATTGTATTTAAGTGATTAAAAAATTTGTATACAATAATACCGATTTTTAAGTTCAGAACACGAACAAGAATAGTTCTATTCGTAGTATTCAATCGTCTCTATTTTGTGGAAGAAGCCACATTGTACATGGCATTTCTTGATTGAACGCGGATGACACGGAAAAAAATTGATCTTCGCTGATTTCTTTTTTAGATTTTCAAGTTCAGTGATAATCAGCCGGATCTGTGTTATCCCTGCCCGAGGCAGGCGGGCGTGTTCCATTTTTTTGTCGTGTAAATAATAATTTTTCCAAATTGAAGTTATCATCCTTTTAAATACATGGCATTTTTTGATTGAACGCGGATGACACGGAAAAAAAATTGATCTAAGCTGATTTCTTTTTTAGATTTTCAAGTTCGTTTCAAACAGATCAGTGACAATCAGTTAAATCCGTGTTATCGGTGTTCCATTTTTGTAGTGCAATAGTACATCATTCAATTGCTATAATATGAATTGAATAACAGAATCTAATACTCTATTTTTGAATCATTCCAAAAATTAAAATCCATTTATATGAAAATTGGTGTTCCTAAAGAAATAAAAACAAATGAGAACCGGGTTGCTTTGACTCCCATTGGCGCTGAAGTATTGAAAAGACATGGTCACAAGATCTTTGTTGAGACAAACGCCGGCAACGGAAGCGGATTTTCTGATGCGGATTATAAAAAAGCCGGAGCTACAATATTGAAAACTCCAAAGCAGGTATTCACTACAGCAGATATGATAATGAAAGTGAAAGAGCCGATTAAACCCGAATATAATCTGATCCGTGAAGGACAACTTGTATTTACTTATTTTCATTTCGCATCTTCAAAAGAATTGACGCTTGCAATGATGAAGAACAAATGTATTGCAGTAGCATATGAAACAGTACAGAAAGAAGACGGCTCACTGCCGCTTCTGATACCGATGAGTGAAGTTGCAGGAAGAATGGCTCCGCAGGAAGGCGCAAAGTATCTTGAGAAAACTATGGGCGGAAGAGGTGTGCTGCTTGGCGGCGTACCGGGAACAGAGCCGGCTGAAGTGGTTGTACTCGGCGGCGGAATAGTCGGAACCAACGCTGCGAAGATCGCCGCGGGCTTCGGTGCAAAAGTAACAATAATGGATAACAATCTTTACAGGCTCAGATATCTTGATGATGTGATGGCGAAGAATGTCACAACAATGATGAGCAATCCTTTTAACATCCGTGAAATAATTAAGAAAGCCGACTTAGTAATCGGCGCGGTTTTAATTGCAGGAGCAAAGGCTCCGAAGCTAATCACGAAAGACATGCTGAAGCTGATGAAACCGGGATCTGTGGTTGTTGACGTGTCCGTCGATCAGGGGGGATGCATTGAGACATGCAAACCGACAACTCATGAAAATCCGACTTACGTAGTCAATGGCGTAGTTCATTACTGCGTAGCCAACATGCCGGGTGCAGTTCCTTTCACTTCAACCATCGCATTAACAAACGCTACTCTTCCATATGCTGTCGAACTTGCAAACAAAGGCTGGTATAAAGCATGTGAAGAAAATGAAGAGTTAAAACTTGGGTTGAATATCATTGAAGGAGAAATTGTATATAAAGGAGTAGCTGAAGCATTCGGGTTTAGTTATACAGATGTGAATGAAGTGATGTAATTCAATTAGAAATAGGAATTACGTTAGGAATTTAAAGCCGGGCTTTTTAAGTCCGGCTTTTTTTGTGGCGATTTCATAAGGTCTATTTAGCTTTCATTTTATTCCCTCTTAGCTCATGAGTAAGTTCGGCGAGACCAAGTTTTTCCATAAGTGGAGGTATGTACATTCCGAAACGACCGCGAAGACCTTTCTTTAGACCATACCATCCTTTAATAAAATTTTTCTCCGAGCGTCCCCACGCCTCAACTGTTCCTTCCTTTGCCGGCTTCTGTTCATCGGCACTTCCAAGCTCCATCCAGTCACCATGCTTTTTAAGCATTGCATGAAGGTCTGCTATACTGCGGTAATCGTAATTCAGAACAGTCTTGCCTACAGTGCATACCAGGATTTCTTTCCCGTCCTTCACATCTTTGTACATTGTGTATTCCGATGAGAGCGGAGGAGTCTTTAGCTTCCACGGATTGTCTTTTGTTCCCTCTTCTGTTTTCATATTCTTATCTTAATATTTTGATTTACAATTTAAAGATTTATTTTAATTTATTAAATACTCGTCAAGGCACCGTGAAGAAGTTCGAAAAATAATTTCATATTATCATCCTTACCTGCCCGGATCTCATTTTGTAATTATCTTAAATTCATATACCGGCTTTTCTTCCGTACCCGAATTTTTTGAGATCAGATATCCAGTTATCTCAAATGTCAGTCCTAGAACTTTGAACTTTGACTTCATACGATTTCAAATTTTCTTTTTCGTTTATTGAGATAATAGTGCCATAAAAAAAAGGCGGCGAGTGATCTGAATGGCTTCCATCTTTCGGAGCGTTTTATTATTCTTTCTTTTGTTGAATGTCTGCTTAGTTCCTTAATTGTATTTATCACTGCAATATCTCCCGCGGGAAAAATATCTTTTGCCTGCATGCAAAACATCAGATAGATATCAGCCGTCCAGTCGCCAATACCCTTGACCGATTTAAGCTGCTCTCTTACATCGGGAATTAATTTCTTTGACAGCTGATCTAAATTTAATTTCCCTTCAAGTATAGCTGTTGAAAGCGAACGGAGATATGCGGCTTTTTGTCTGCTGATATGACAGTTTCTCATTTCAGTATCTGATAATCTTATTATTTCATCCGGGGTAAATGACGGAAGATAGTTATTTATCTTCCGGAAATGCGCGTCAGCGGATTCAAGGCTGACTTGTTGTCCCAGAATGATTTTTGATAAAGCAATAAATCCCGGCGGTCTGGACCAGTTAGGAGGAGAACCATACTGAGTATGGATTTGAGAAAATATCCTATCTTCATTGATGAGACTTTCTACATCCTTCGGGTTGACAATGTTGACCATAATGAAAAAGCAAATATCTTTTCTTGGTTTTCAGGAAATTATTGAAGTTTTAGTTACTTGTAACCCACCGGCTTTGTTTTTATCTGTATTACTATTTGTTTTTAGGAATCCATGTTTCAATTTGGAAATTATGATAAATAAACGGAGCACAAATAGTTTTCGAAAGATCATAATTTTGTTTTAACAAATTATAGTTTATAAGATAATTGTCATAGTTCTGTGTCCGGAGTATAAGGTCAAATTCTTTACGAATTATTTTATCATCTGTTTCTTTTCGAAATTTTTTCATGCGTTCAGAAACAGTTCCGGATGATACTGACAAAATTCGTTGTTCGTTCGGATCGCCTTCGAAATATTCGGAAAGACCTGAGTTCCATACAGGTTTGTTTTCCTGAATCATAATTGAAACACTTTCAGGAGAGTTAAGGGTATTTTTACTTTTCTTAATAATCTCTTCCATTTGTTTAAAGCAGGAAGTAAACCTGTCGAAATCATATTTCGGGGTTTCAAATTCAACATTCATTGTAATGACAAGAAGGACGGCAGCAAACGATTTAAAAATTTTGTTGGAAGTTTTTTCCATTAGCAGAAAGGTAAGAATCATTAATAACGGGGATACAAGATGAAATAAATATGCACCATGATAATTTCCCGGGTGTCCGCCCAGCTTTATTACAAAAAGAAATAAGATAAACAAAAGCGAAAATATAAAAAAAAGATCATATCCGGTTTTGACCAATGGAGCATTTTCCGTTATCCTGAAACTGGAATTAAGATGAAATCTTTCTTTAAGGTGTTGCAACAGCTGTTCAACTGTTTCGGTCAGGTGGCGATGGAGAAATTTCCTGAAGATCAATATGCAGGATAAAATGATGATAAGAATAAGAAACACATTGACTTCCGCATATTCAGCGAGCTGATCTTTCACATGGTTATAAGAATAAATTGAATCATTCAGATGATGTACAAAAGTATTATTGATATAAAGGGGATATATTAGTGAGGTGATTATAATAATTACAGCCCCAAACATAACTGAAGCAGCGATATAATACAGAGATGTTCTTTTGCTCACAAAAATAAAAAGGTATGAGCCTATGATTGGTATCACCAGACCATAGTAGGGTTTTGTAAGATATCCTGCCACTCCCAGCACTATGCTCGCAGCAAGTGAAGCTTTTGAATAATTCCATCTCCATGGAATTATTATGCCGAGTGTAAGCAGAAAAATTCCCAATCCCTCCGGTCTTGCAACTGCCGTATTGGCAGAATTAATAATTGACTGGTGAAGAATTATTACAGCAGCCAATGCAAAAACAAAATTTACCTTCTTCCTTATCAACACATAAAAGACCAGCAGGCAGGTTGCCCATATAAAAAAATAAACAAAGGACCTGTGAACAAAGAGTGTGTTGCCAAACTTGTTGGCAACAGGTGTAACTGCAAGAGGATAGACAAATCCATATACATAAGTATTTTGAGGCTGCTCCTCAATGGCAAAGGGATTTCTGTGGTTCAGATAAAGCTGTGTAATATTTAGTGCACCGCCTTCGCGATACTCCATTTGATAGGGATGGGAAATAAACCGGTAATGAGTGCTTACGGATTTGATAATTACCAAAGAGCTGATCAAAAATAAAATTATACATGAACAAATATAAATATATTTTTCATATTTTTTCAAAAAATTTATTCTCCGCATCCTTAATAATTAGCTTTTGAATTTCTGCAGCCCGGATCAAACAGAGAAACCCGGCTTTGCTTTATCCCCATATTAAGAAATGTTTAAATTTGAAAAATTTCTTTATTATTGTAACCGGTGATAAAACAACTTTCAATATTTAAGAATTTACAAATTAATTTGAATAAAATTAATTCTTTTCTTTTCTTATCTATATTTCCCTTAATTTTTTTCATTTCCGGTTATATGATCAAGGATGCGGGTGGTCCTTACTTTCTAAACTACTACGATCCAAGCTATGTCTATCTTATCAATTCTCTGAACCTGATGCAGCTCAGCAGTGTCGGACACTATGACCATCCCGGAACTACTGTTCAGGTTCTTGGAGCAATAATTTTAAAGCTTAAATTTCTTTCGGTAAATTCCAATGAAGAGATCATCAGAATAGTATTTTCAGATCCGGAAAAATATTTAGAATTCATAAACCGATGTTTCGTTCTTCTAAATTCTTTAACTTTATTCTTGCTTGGAATATTTATTTTTAAGCTAACGAAAAATATTTATATGGGACTTCTGCTGCAGCTTTCCCCGTTTGTTTCCCTGCAAATCTTGTATGGTCTTGTATTAGTTGCGCCAGAAAACATCATAATTTTTTCCTCAATATTACTGATTGGAGTTTTATTTTATTTTATATATAAGGTCGATCCGGAAAATCCATCGTTGTCCTTTATAATAATTTGCGGCATAATATGTGGCTTCGGAACTGTTACCAAACTAACATTTATTCCGATGTGGTTAATCCCTTTTATTTTAATAAAAAAAATTAAGAACAAAGTATTATTTGTTTTATCAGGAGTTATTACGTTTTGCTTTTTATTTTTACCTGCAATTTCAAATTATAAAAATTTTATCGGATGGATCCAAAATATAGTTTTCTCTTCTAAGGTTCACGGCACCTATGGGCAGACATTTAAAATTTCATTATACCTGGAAAATATTATTTCAGTATTCAAACAGGATAAAGTCTTGTTAATAGTATATATTTTTATGCTGATCAATATAATAATGATATTTGCTAATCGAAAAACAAACCCTGAAAATTTACAATTGAAAAAAAGTTATAAGGTACAGATAGCAATATTCATTGGTATAACCGCTCAGATACTGCTCATTGCAAAAAACTATGTTCTATTTACACAATATTATCTGATACCCTCCTTTGTTTTGTTAGTATCCGGGTTATGTGTTTCCGTCTCAATATTGTATGATGTTATAAAAAAATATTTCCGTCGTATAACACTAAATCAAATTTATATTTTTTTTACTTTACTAATTACTGTCTTTGCGTTTGAACTAATTATCAGCACATATAAAGAAGCGGTGGTGTACCGGGACGAAGCATATAAAGTCAGAAATATGATAAAGAATGATTATAAAAATGACCTGGTGATCCCAAGCTTAATGACCGCTAATGATGATTGCGCATTGGTATATATGGTATTTAACAATTACGGAGGAGGCAATAACAAAAAATACACGGACTTACTTGCAGACATGCTTAATACGGAAATTTATTATTATTCGATAAGAGACAGTTTTTTTACGGTTCCGGGGAATATTAATATTGAAAAAAAAATTCGTGAGCATAAGAAAGTTATTGTGCAGCTTCACAACGGCTCACCACCTCTTGAAAAATTCACCGCTGTTCTTAAAAAAAATTATAACATCGAAAGTACAAATTACAAAGAAATAATGACAAATCAGAACGGGGAGTCAATCTATGAGATCGAAATAAAATAACTTGTTTAATTGATAAAATTATAAATCCGGGCTTTTATTCAGACCTTGTTGTCTAGGAGTGAATTCATCTTGGAAAGTTAATCTGCAGATAAAAAAATCGATTTTATTATTCCTATTGACGCATCGATCCGTCTGATACAGATTGATCTTTTTCATTAACGATTTTTAACTCCTTCTTCTTTGAAAGTTTTTTCAGTGAAACTTCATTACAAGCTGCTTTGATTGCATCAGACAATATTTTTTTGCTAACTTTTTTCAGGTCAATAAATGTCCAGCCCTGTAGACCCCACTTGTTAGGCACGGGAAAAATTATTGTCCGGTCAAAAGCGCAAAAAGCAAACTGATCATTTTCAGAAAGCTTTAAACATGCCTGATCCTTTTTAACATCCAGTGTCGCGAATATTTTCTTACCAACTCTGAAAGATGTTTTTTCAAAATGAGGCTGTTCATTGGTTTCGGGAAAAGAGAGAGCGAGTTTTCTGAAGGTGTTGATAGTGATCATTCTTATTTTCAATAATGCTTAAGCAATCTCACGGGTAAGTATTTGTGAGCCGGGTAGTAGATGTTTGATAATTTATATTTAACAAAACATTTGAACACTTCGGGTCCGGGTTTGCATTTTTCAATCCCGAAGGGATTGTATGTTTATAGCAAATTGATATTTCTTTAATTTCTGATCCCGAAGGGATCGAATGTTAATTAGATCAATAACGATAATATTCAAATTTCTACATTATCCATTCAAACAAATATTCAGGCTTATATTCAATTCAAATTCCTCAAGAAGCTTCAGATATTCCTCTCTGAATGTTTTCTTCTTGTGATGTTCCTTCTGATTCATGATGTACTTAATCACTTTTCCAATTTGAGAATGATTATAAGAAAAAGCACCATATCCTTCCAGTCACTGAAATTTTGTTTTTGTAAATGATTTTTCTTTGATGAAATCGTTAGACGATTTTTTTATTTCTCTTACCAGGTCTGATAAACAACATGAAGGCTTCATCCCAATAAAAATATGAAGATGATCACTCGTACCGTTAATTGCAAGCATTTTTTGTTCTTTGTTACGAACTATTCCTGTAATGTACTTGTATAATTCTTCTTCCCAGGAATTTTGAATTAAACTTTGTCTGCCTTTTACAGCAAATACTATTTGAATATAGATCTGTGAAAATGTACCGGCCATTTTTTACAATAGATTTACCCCTATAAACATTTGACCCCTTCGGGGTCGTTCATAATTTATCTTCTGCTATAAACATTTGACCCCTTCGGGGTCGTTCATAATTTATCTTTTGATATAAACATTTGCTATAAACATCTGACCCCTTCGGGGTCAAAACCAATCTCAATTTCAACATCAGGTTCATAATCTAAATTATCTCTACGATTCGATTTTTTTTGTAATTAAACCTAAAGCCTCTTTTAATTGAATTGATGTCATGTGAGCAACTAAATCTGCAATCTGTATTCCTTTAACAACTTTTGAATCTTGTGCTAAAAAGAATTCACTTCAATAAAATTTTGAACTTCAATTAATTTATTGGTTATTAAGCAAAGGGATCAGTTTCTTATTTTTTTGCAGCAGTCACGAAGGAAAATCCAGGAGATCGTTTCAAATGAGTTATTGATGCTGAACTAAAATTCTGATCTTCAAGAGACTTTTTAATTACATCAAAGGCATAGGCTCTTCCTCCCGAAAATAGAAACAAGTTCCATCCGATCAGAGAGGCAACTCCCTTTATGAAAGGTGAACCCTTTACATTTGAATACTGATCGAGGATTGCAATGGTCGCATTGTCTGAAGTTACATCAGCTATCTTTTTAAATAATTTCTTATTGTCCTCTTCATTAAGACCATGGATAATATTTCCCAGGAAAACAAAATCATATTTTCCTTTGGGCAGATCTTCTTTTTCAAAATCACATTCAAACAACTCAATTTGTTTCGCCACATCTTTTTCCTGACTTAATGTGATCTCAGCATTTTCAAGTCCAATTGCCCAGTCAAGTACTGTAGCTTTCAGTTCAGGATATTTTTTACAGAACTCAACACAGAATAATCCGTGTGACCCACCGATGTCAAGCATCCGTTCAGGAGGTGAAAGCATTTTGATCTTTGATACAACTTCCCTGACAGTACTTGAACCGAGCCAGCGCATTGCAGCCTGATATGATGTTCCCACCTTCCCTGACTTCACCATATCCCATCCCATAATTCCTCCGGAGGGATTTGTCCGCACTGCTTCAGTGGAATTATTAAGCTTTTCATTAACAGCTCTGAAGAAAGGAACCATCTCTGGAAATAATTCGACCGGAAAAGACTTAAGAACTGCTTTTGATAAGCTGTAACGATTTTCATCCTTTATTATGTAGCCTGTGTTCATCATGCAGTTTAACAATACAGTTATACCGTGCAATGAACAATTTGTTTTTTTACTGATCTCTTCAGTGGTCAGTGGTGCTTCCTTTAAATAATTAAAAAGTCTTATGTCTCCCGCAGTTAAAAGCGCGGATGCAAAAAACATATTGACCCCGGTATCGAGCAATGGTGTAGGAATAATTCCTTTATCTATTAATAATCTTTCAATGAGATTTGGTTTCAGTGGCATGATAACATATTTCTTAGATTGAATGAATATATATTTTGGCACGATTAATATAAAGGTAGGTCAGTAAAAAGAGATCTTAGTTCACAAAAGTATATCTCTGCACCTTTTAAATTGTTACACAAAATTTATTTAAGTATTTTGTGTAACAATAAATCCTCTCTTACTTTATTCTAAATGAAAGAAAAAATCCGTATTGCTTCGGGACAGGGATTCTGGGGCGACCTTGTAGATGCACCTTATAAGCAGGCTACCGGTGGACCTGTTGATTATATCATGATGGATTATCTTGCCGAGGTTACTATGTCGATTCTCCAGAAGCAAAAACTGAAAGATCCTGAATTAGGTTACGCGCGTGACATCCCGCGTTTAATGAAACGGCTTCTTCCGGTCATCAAAGAAAAAAACATCAAAGTAATTACAAACGGAGGAGGCGTGAATCCGTTCGCGTGCAAGGAAGCTATTTTTCAAATTGCGTATGACCTTGGCATCAAAGACCTGAAAATAGGAGTTGTGTTCGGTGATAATATTCTTGACAGGATCGAAGAACTTCTCGCTTTGAATGTTGATCTTAAAAATATGGAGACAGGTGAAAGCGTGAGATCGATCGCCGGTAAAGTTCTAAGCGCGAATGTTTATTTCGGCGCCGCACCTATAGTTGAATGTCTGAAGCAGGGAGCCGATATAGTCATTACCGGACGTGTTACTGATACGGGACTTACACTCGCGCCAATGATCTATGAATTCGGATGGGATATGAATAACTGGGATCTTATGGCTGCGGGTACTGTCGCGGGACATATAATAGAATGCGGAGGCCAGGCAAGCGGAGGAAATTTCCTCGGCGACTGGAGGAACATTCCAGATCTCGCACGCATTGGATTTCCCATCGCTGAAGCGTTTCCAAACGGAGATGTCATCATTACAAAGCATGACAATACCGGCGGGAGAGTCAGCATTGAAACCGTGAGTGAACAGCTTGTCTATGAAATCGGTGATCCTAAAGATTATATCACGCCTGACTGCATTGCTGACTTTACATCGATCAAACTCGAAGATGCAGGTAAAGACCGTGTAAAAGTTTTTGGAGTAAAAGGTTTTCCCGCTACTGAATTTTACAAAGTATCAATGTCATATGAAGACGGCTACAGCGCTTTCGGTTCGCTCACCTATTCATGGCCTGACGCTCTTGAAAAAGCAAAAGCCGCGGATCATATTTTAAGAACAAGACTTAAAGATCTTGATCTGGAATTTGAAGAGATCAGAACCGAGTATCAGGGATACAATGCATGTCACGGACATATTGCAAATAAAATTGATGATCCGAATGAAGTTGTGTTAAGAATAGGGGTTCGTTCAAAAGACAGGAAAGCTGTTGAAAGATTCGGAATGGAGATCGCTCCGTTGATATTGACAGGTCC
>JBDTLQ010000068.1:0-10447 GCA_039934715.1 Ignavibacteria bacterium
CGCGGATTCTTTTCTATAATATAAGTACTCACTTGCGGTAAAGCCGCCAGTCCGAATACTGCAACCCATTCAAAATAAAAATCCATTTTAACATTGCTCACTTTGAATAACCCAACTGTGAGTCCTGTCATTACCATGCCGGCAATACCTATCAGAGTACTCATTACAATGAAGTCACCGTTGTATCTTAAAAAATCAAGTCTTCCGGGATAATTCTTAAGCTCACCGCCTATGAACACGAATCCCAGAAACGTCCATAAAAGCAAAGGCAGATGAATACAGGATAGCAGTAATGTATCACTCTTTTCATCCGGAGGAAATAGATTTATGAAGACCGCTGAAGCTAAGACTGCAAATGCAATAAACAGAATTTTCTGTAGTGACAGATTTGTTTTCCGGATAAAGTATGCTATCAGAAATGGAAAGACAATAAATCCTATATTTCTTTTGTAAAAATATTCTTTGTCAATATTAAAAAACGCCGGAAGCTTCGCGATCAGACCCGCCATCAGAGATGCAATGATAGTTAACAGCAGATCAGTTTTTGACTTCGTACTTTCAACGTCAGAATTTTCAAAGTTAAGTCTCTCATTCCAGAAGTCGGCGATCTTATTTCCTAAGATCGTTGGATAAACAACATTGAAATCCTTTCTGAAAGTAGCTTCATTACTACGATACAATCTTTCAAGCGCCCTGGGATTTTCAATGTTTACTAATATTTCGTCTTTCATAAATTCTGCTTTTTTGATTTATTAATATAAATTTAAAAGTTTCTCTCACCCATCGTTCCCCGGCTTTTCGTATTTAACATAAACCAAAATTCCATAGATCATATGAAGAATTCCGAAACCTACCAGCCACATCAGCAGCGGATATAAAGGAACAAACGCCGCGATGATACCCAGTGTTATCTCAAGAATTCCGAGCTGCGCGATCTCGTTAAAAGTAAACTTGCTAACGTTTATCAATGACAGACCGTAGAATACAAGCATGGATGGGACAATCAAAAAATAAATTCCATAGTAAATAAGTATGCCGCAGAATATTCCACCGGTAAACAAAAAGAGAAAACCATTTATGAACACCCTCCGTGCCGGTCCTTCCCAGAATTCAATGTTTCTTTTTTTCGCGTTTCTTGATGTTAAAAAAATTACCAAAGCCAGAGAAACAAAAAATACAACAAGCGCAAGAACAACTATAAAAGAAATATCCGAGGATCTTAGCCTGTTATCAGGGAGCATTACACCTCCGGCCCGTTGAAAGAACCCGGTCTTCAGATAAAGGCTTAGAATCACCGCTCCGGCAGAAGCGACTATTCCGGCCGATATGCCTGAAGCTCCTCCGAGGGAACGGAATCTTGAAGACCTGTCAATTAATTCTTTTATCTCGCTGATGGTTTCAAGATGTTCCTGATTGTTTTTCATTTAATATTTTTAATGAATTGGAAAGTACTTTGTGTTACAAAGTTAGATTTTAAAATTTTAATATGCAATAATTTTTTTTATCATAATCACAGCCTGTGAGTGCGTTGAGTTAGTTGAGTTAGTTGAGTTAGTTGAGTTAGTTGAGCTAGTTGAGTTAGTTGAGTTAGTTGAGTTAGTTGAGTTAGTTGAGTTAGTTGAGTTAGGTAAATAGATGATTTTTAAGTTAAACTTAATTTTTGAAGGCTTATTAGCTTTGTGTTAGTGACTATCTACTTTCCCTTCATTGTATCTTTGATCATTTCTTCCAAGACCTTTAAATCGACATCTTCCAGCTTATTGATGTAAAGACAACCAACACCGGCCTTGTGCTTGCCGAGTTTTTTTAGCGATGCATTATGAACCTTTATATCAACAGCAAGAATTATTGTCAAATTTGCTTTGCGGGGGGAAAAACCTATTTTGAACCAATCCACTTCTCTCCCACTAGGACTCTTGTATCGTTTATCACCAAAACCAATCATTGCAGCGCCCCACATCTTTGGTTTTTCTTTTGTAGCCTTTGCAATCATTTTAAGTAAGGCAAAACTGTCCTTACGTTTTTGCTCTTGCGGAATCTTATTTATAAAATCTTCCACACTTGAAGTTGTAGGTTTCGATTTAATTTCTGCTACTTTGCCCATATGAAAAATGTTTTTAGTTAGACGTGATTACGAACAATATTAAGAGTGAAAGATTTGTCCTCTAGTCCGTGTCTTAAATGTAAATATGTCCCCCGAAATTTACAACTCGGAAAAACCCGTCGCCACCATGAACGCTGTTAAATTCAAACCTTTAGCAAACCACGGAATCCCCTTGCAGCATAATAAGATTCCGCCCCGTTGTGATACAGGAATACCTGGTCATATCGGCGATCACAAAAAAGAGCACCTCCAAGTTCCCTTACATCAACCGGAGTTTTAACCCAGCTTGATGTCTTCGTATCAAACTCTCCGAGTTCCTGAAGCTGCCGGTATTGTTCTTCCGTTAAGAGCTCGATCTTCATAGCGGCTGCCATACCAATAGCGCTGTCCTTTGGTTTATGTTCTTTCCTTGCATCAAGCGCTTCGCGATCGTAACAAAGACTTCTACGGCCCTTTGGACTTTCCTCCGAACAATCATAAAAAATGTATTCGTCAGTTTTCTTATCATAACCAACAACATCAGGTTCACCGCCAGTCAATTCCATTTCATTGAGCGACCACAGTTTTTTAGTATCAGCTTCCAGCTTCGCTTGTACATTAGCCCATTCAAGATCCTTGTGACGGTCCATATTTTTCTCAAAACGGACTTTCAATGTTTTGATCAGTTCTTCATATTGTTCTGAAGAAAGTTCTGTTTTATTTTTTTTCATACCTTTGTATTCGCCGTGATAATTTAATCAAAGCTTTTAAGTCAGGTTTTAAATTTTGAATAATGATTTTACAAATCAAAATATAAGTTGTGAGTTATAATTTCAATCTTTGCTTTTAGTCTGAGCTGCGAAGGCATTTTTTCTAAGATGATAGAGCTAATTACTCATTACTAATTACTCATTACTAATTACTCAATACCCAATACTAATTAGAAAGATGTTTCTTCAACTCTGCCGCAGCAAGTTCAAATAAACATCGTACTGAAGGGACTTCAGCCAGACCGTTCAAAAGGCCGAAATCATGAATCATTCCATTGTAACGGACCGTTGTAACTTTCACACCGGCTTCATTCAGCTTCCTTCCGTATGCCTCTCCTTCATCACGTAATATATCATTCTCTGCAACCTGTATAAGCGCCGGCGGCAATCCTTTGAGTTGTTCGACCGATGCTTTCAATGGGGAAATATAAATTTCTTTTCGCTGCTCGGGAGTTGAATACAGATCAAACATCCATTTCATCAGTGAAGAAGTAAGAAACCTCTGTTCGCCGAATTGTTTATATGATTCATTTTCAAAATCAGAATCAGTCACCGGCCACATCATGATCTGTAATTTTATTTCCGGACCTCCGTTTTCCTTTGCCTTTAGAGCGGTAACCGCGGTCATATTGCCTCCAACACTGTTTCCGATAACCGCAAGATTTTTCCCATCAACATTTATTTCATCACCATGTTCAGCGACCCATTTTAATGCAGCAAAAATTTCATTGATCGCCTGTGGATATTTTGCATCCGGTGTTCTCGTATAATTTACAAATACTCCGGCAATCCCGGAAAGCACGACGAGTTCGCGTACCATTCTTTTATGTGTCGGATAATCACCGAGCACCCATCCTCCTCCATGTATAAATATAAAGACCGGAAGTTTTTTGTTAACACCTTCAGGTCTGACAATATTCAGAATTATTTCAAAGCCGTCAGCTTTTATTTTCTTTTCGGTTTCTTCAATTCCCGAATAATCTACCTTAGCAGATTTTTGTCCGTCCTCCAGAACTTTCCGGGCATCAGCCGGAGATAATGTTTCAAGAGGCGGATTGCCAGGTGCATTAATTATTTTCAGGAAGTCCTTAATTTCCCTGGTCAGATAAGGATCAACAGAATAATCAACTGATTTAACTTCCTGCGGGTTTGTGTCTGATTTTTTATTCATGGTTTTTTTATTGTTTAAATTTTTTTAATTATTAAATGAAGTAACTCAATAAATAGTTTTATTTCACATTATCCCTTTTTGTAATTATTAATTCTTAATTCTTAATTCCTAATTCCTCTTTCCGATACACGACTTACCACATGCTCACTGCGTTTAGACACAGAACCTGAAACTTTCATTACATTAGTAACAGATTTAAAGTCACTAATATAATTTTTTATGATATCATTTACAGTTCGTCTGAGTTCAGGTAATTCCGATTCCGGACAATTTATCAGATCCGGATTCTCTATCGGTACATACACCAGAAGATCAATCTCATTCATTGCATCTTTTACTTTATCATATAAAGATTGAAGGTCAAAGCTAGCCGATCTGTATTTTGCTGCTTGAATGTAAGCCAAGAAATCAAGCGGAGACCTGTCAAAAATAACATCCTCTTCACTTGACGTGATCTATCCAATTGAATGATCAAGCTGCGTGAGGTAATCTTCCGCGGATGGATTCTCTGAAAAGAAATATCCTGATTCTTCCAGCTCATGATAAGGTTCTTCAATGCATAAATAAACGGGAAGAGATTCGTGTAGTTTTTCGATCAATGAAGTTTTACCAACCCTGTGAGAACCAGTGATAGCTATTCTCATGATTTATTTTTTTATTGTTTACAATGAGATAGACGCTTTATGGGACATTGATTAATTGATCAGGTGTTCTTTTGTATGGCCTATCATTTTGTTGTTTTAAGATCCATCTGAACACCGAGTTTTTCATACTCAATGTCATTGGGCTCCCATAATTCAATTTTGTTTTCTTCTAAATCTATGATGTGAACAAATTTACCATAATCAGCTACTTCAATATTGTCTAGAATGGTTACACCGTCTTTTTTAAGTTGTTCAACAAGTTCGTCTAAATTTTCTACTCTATAATTGATCATAAAGTCTTTTGTTGAAGGTTCAAAGTATTTAGTTGTTTCTTTAAACGGGCTCCATTGTGTAAAACCTTTTTTCGTTGTGTCAGCCCCTTGTCTCCATTCAAATACAGAACCATATTCGTTAGTATTCAAACCAAGATTTGTTTTATACCAATCTCTTAATTTACCGGGATCTTTGCATTTAAAAAAGATGCCACCTATGCCTGTTACCTTTTTCATTTCATTTACTTCATTATTCTGACTTATTAATATTGTCTTGAGCGTAAACCCAAAACAAAATGATGCCGAAGTTATTAGAATTATTACAGTCGCTTTTTTCATGTTCTTTTTTATGATTTATATTTTTTTGCTTTTTAATTGTTAAGTCCTTGTTAGTTTTTTGTTGCTGAACCTGTTGTGACGCTAACCTTACAGGTGCTGGTTAATATAGATAACATTTCCGTCCGGGTCTGTTAACATTATACTTGCCGGACCGGCAGTGTTCATATCTGCTTCGCTATCAAGTTTGACACCTTTGGCTTGAAAATCTTTCTGAATATCTCTTATGTCGTCAAACGTTTCAATATTCTTGCCATTCTCATCCCCGCCGGGGTTAAAGGTTAAAATATTATTTTTAAACATCCCCTGGAACAATCCGATCAGTGAATTCTCGTTTTTCAGTATAATGTAATTCTTAAGATCACCTGCTAAAACTTTGAAGCCGAGATTTTCATAGAAAAGTTTTGAAGCCTGTAAATCTTAACGTTAAGGCTGATTGAAAATGCTCCTATATTTCATTTTATTTTAAAATTATATTTTTTGATTCGTTATTTAAAAAATAAAATCACTTCGCTGTTAAAAATTTTCTCATCGCTCCGGCTACATATGACTCTCGGTTGAGATATATATAATGGTATGCTTCATTAAGCAAAATGACTTCTATATTTTTCACATCCATACTAAATCGTTTTATCAGATCACTTTGCCATTGTACAAGAGGTATCCATGCTTTCATAAATTCCGCCTGCTGTTCATTATTCAGATACCAAAAAAATGGAAGACGATAATCATCTTTAAATTCATCAAAGAAGGCAAGAACAGGAACATCTATTTTAGTGAAATCCTTATTTTCAGCGCTTTGCAGGATCTGTGCTGTTACTTCAGGAGGTGTGGCAAAATCAACTATCTCCCCGTTATCTCTGATCACATATGCATTGCAGATCGCCGCGTTCGGTTCGCGGTATCCGTATATTCTTACAGATGCTGCAATAAAGCTTTCAACCGATGAAAGATCTTCACTATTCATTTCAGGTCCCGGCGGCTGAGTAAGATGTTTATGAGTTCCAAAATCCGGTGCAGCATCCAGATAAATTAATTTCTTTACGCGGTCTTTATGAAAGATACCAAGCTGTGATAGTTCACCCCCGGCGATCGAATGCCCCGCAATTACGGCGGATTGAATTCCAAAACTATCGAGTACACTCAGGATATCCAGAGCTCTTCTTTCCTCGCTGTAACCGGCTGCCGGCTTATCGGACTTTCCAAAACCCCTCCGCGTTATGCCGATGACATGAAACAGATCAGTGAACTGATAAGCAAAGTTATCATATACATGAGCATTATCTCCGAGACCTGTCAGCATTACAAGATAATCACCGCTCCCGCCCCAGTCCAGTACTTCCAGCTTTACATCTTTTTCAACTTCAATAAAACGAACTTTATGATCTGATTGGTCATAACAGCTTCTGTCTTTATCGTCGGCAGGATTTTTTTTTGTTTCAGGTGAAGATTGAATAGTATTTAATGGTATTAAAGAAGTATACAGAAATATAACAATACAGGAAAGAAGAAAAGTAGTTTTTTTCATTATGATAGCTTTAGAATGTTAAGAGCTTTCCGGTTAGAAATTCAACTTAATGTTATTATGCTTTAATAAAAATATCAAATTAATTTCTAACCTTAAATAATCCTACTCATCATCCAATCCCTTTCCCTCGAGGATTTGCGGAATGTATTTTTTGATTCTCGACTCACGTGTTTTTGATTGCTTGGCTGAGGAAAAGTAAAGCAGGTATCCTCTTTGCCGTCCCGGCGTTAGTGCATCAAAGGAAGTTTTGAGTTCAGGGATCTCATCTAAAATATTTAGAAATTCTTCAGGGATGCTGTATTCATTCGTCTTTTTCAGAGGCACTTTCAAACCGGCTTTTTCCACTTCAATGGCTTCCTTAATATAATTTTTTATGATGGCTTTCATCTTTACAATTTCATTAACATTAGTGAAGCGGATCTGGCGTCCCGCCTGTACATTCTCTGTCTGCTGTATAAGAATGTCATTCGGATCTTTTAACAATGCTCCTTTGAAAAATAAAAGAGCGCAGTATTCTTTAAACACATGGATTAAAACTATGTTTTTTTCCTGCGTGCCGGAAACGCTTGCCTGAAGCGTGTAACATGGAACACCCCACTTCAATTCTTCGCTCAGCCCGCAGTCAAGAACGATCTTTCTTAATTTCTCCAGTTCTTTCTGCCATTTTTTGGATTTGTTAAAATAGAAATTAACCTTAGGGTTCATTTTAATTTTATTTATTTTATTTAATTCATAACTGAAATGACTTTTCTATTATCAGGTCTGAAACACCACGATACCATAGTCAGGATTAGAAGCAGAACCGGAGGAAATATATCACTAATAGAATTGCCCATTGCGATATGAGAAAATACAGCTCCTGTCATGGCAAAGAAAAAGCCTGCATAAGCCCACTCCTTTAATAAAGGAAATTTGGGAATAAGCACAACAACGACTCCTAAAATTTTCCACACACCCAGTAACGTTAGAAAATAGCGGGGATAACCGAGCATCATAATAAATTCAACTTCATCTTTTACTTTTAATAACTGTACTATTCCGGTTGAGACCATTCCCAATGAAAGCCAGAGAGTAGATATCCAGTAAATGATTTTACGTGCCTTGCCGGCAGCCGGGTTCTTCTTTGTCATAATGTTATTTTAATTTGTTTGCTATTTCCTGTAATCGGTTATGCGCCATATTTATGCCCTGAGCAAATGGCAGCTTCAGAATCTGATCCCTGACTTCTGCAGACCTATATACGATTTGCATAATAAGTTTGCTTGTGTCATCAGTAAGTTTTTCAAATTCCAGGAACTCAAGCTGAACAGGAAAAGACGTATTCTCCATTTCAAATGTCCGGACGATCTTCTTGCCGGGAAGAAACTCATGAATGACTCCATTAGCCTGAAATACCACGGTTCCTTCTGCATTTGTTGTTTGAAATTGCCAGCTTCCGTGCTTTTTATTTTCAAGCTTCAGCACTTTCGTTCCCATCCATTGCTCAACAATTTCAGGATCTTCATACGCCTTGAAAAGTAATTCCACAGGCAGATCAAACTCCCTTGTGATCACTAGATCCTGTTTGCCGACTTCTGCATTAATTTTTGTTTTTCGTTCCATGTTATTCTATTTTTTTGATTTATATTTTTTCATTACAGTTTCCAGCTTATTAAACCTGTCATCCCACATTTTGCGGAATGGTTCAATAAAGTCAGCTACTTCTTTAATTTGTTTTGCATTGATGTGATAGTAAATTTCTCTGCCGCTTTGCTCCTGTTTAAGCAGTTCACACTCTGTCAGTATTTGCAGGTGTTTTGAAACTGTCGGTCTTGCCGTATCAAAGTTTGATGCTATTGCCCCTGCTGTCATTGACTGCGCAGCAACCAGCAGAAGTATGTTCCTTCTTGTCGGATCTGCTATCGCCTGAAAAACGTCCCGTCTTAAATTCATTGCGTAGTTATTTGGCTACAAATATAAATGAAGTCATTTAACTACGCAAGTCCTTTTTTGAAAATATTTTGGAGGGGTCCGTAAAATTACCGGAGAAGCATAAAAAAAATATAACCACAGAGTCTAAGATACACGGAGTTTGAAAATAAATTTTTTTCTCAGTGCCTTTGTACCTCTTTTATGTTAAAATGCAAAGCTCACTGTTTTCCAGCACTTTAAAAAATTTTTATTTTTAATTTGTGCCATTCGTGTTAATTCGTGGAAAACAAAATTTTTCCCTTCTTAACAGAAAAAAGAATATTATAACAGTGGTACCGGGACAGAGGCTGAAAGCAAAATTCTTAACTCTGAGCCTTTGTATCTTTAGAGTGAATGAATTATCAAATATAAAACAATATACCACAAAAGCCTGCGAATAAATTCTACTCGTTCCATTTATGTCTCTGTTATGAACGGGTTTATCAGGCATAAAGAAAGCATTACAAAAAGGATTCGGCGAAAGGGATTGGTTCCTGATAAAGCTTAGTGAACCTGAATGACCGGCACGATCAACAGCATATTTAAAATTAGTATTTAATATTTATTTGTTGTATTTTTATACCGAACAAGATCCCTCGCAATTCCCACTGACGACAGACGCTTCAGCGTTTAGTATTCTTTTAAATTTAAATTATCATGACATTAAAAATAATCGTAATATTTTTATTCCTTACCGGGATCTTACGTGCACAAACTGATACTTCGAAAACATATTTCATAAAAGAGTTCAGGATAAGCGGGGTCACAGATACTCTTGTAAACAATAATCTGAAGAAGAAAAGGTTTACATACAAAGATCTTAACCGGGCAAAGTTTACAAATGATATATTTGAATTCAAAACAACAGACAATAAAAATATATACAGGGTGTCTCCCGGTGATATAAGAAAAATAAGCATCCGTGACGGAAGCTATGTCTTGCCTGCTGCAGGTTACAGCGCGCTGGCTGGATTTGGTCTTGGATTTTTGATCGGATCGGTTGCTAACGGGAAAGGAAGCGGACATCCTTCATATAATATCAGCAGCAGCACAGAACTGAAGTTAGGTCTCGGGGCTGGTTTTGCTCTTCTGTTTGGAATCATAGGAGGTTTGTTCGGAGCCGGCACGCCGCATTACATTGATCACGAATTAATAAAAGACAAAACAAGCAATGATGCGGAAATTAAAAAAATTATTACTAAGTATTCGGCTAAATAAATGCGTGTTAACTTTTTGAACACAATGATAAAAATAATAGCGATACTTTTTCTTCTGAATAACATTTCCGTTGCACAATCGGATACTTCCAAAATATATTTAATTGACGAATTCAGAATAATTGGGTTCAAAGAAACTCAGGAAGGGAATGTTATAAAGAAAGAAAAATTTAATTACAGAGATCTGAACAGTGCAAGCATTACTCAGAATACATTTGATTTTCGGACCGCTGATGGTAAAGAAGTTTACAAACTTTATCCGTATCAGATAAAAAAAATAAGTATAAGAGATGGTAATTACATGTGGTCAGGAGCGGGCTACAGCGCGCTGGCCGGATTCGGTCTGGGATTTCTCCTCGGTTCAATCGGTAATAAAGGTTTTAAAAGCGGAGGCACTATCGCATTAGGACTGGGTGCCGGATTAGGTTTGTTGTTTGGAATTTTCGGAGGACTTTTCGGAGCAGGCACACCGCATT
>JBDTLQ010000069.1:0-10436 GCA_039934715.1 Ignavibacteria bacterium
TTCTGAAGGATCTTTGATATCACACTCGATCTCTATCTTCTTGAGAAGCTCCAGGGATTTTTCCGGCTGCTTTGTATCATGACGATGATATTCCGACCAGATGATCTCATCTTTGTCTGTATCTATTACCACGGCTTTTACGGTTGTTGAACCGACGTCAAAGCCAATGCTGAGATTACGTTTTGATGACATAGGATTATTATGATTTTAGATTTTTGATTTCAGATTTTAGATTTATTTTTTCTTTACTGTTGCTTGACAGTTTCTTACTCTTACTTATCTTTGAATCTTTATTTTTTTTTGGAAATTAATCATCTATAATTTTTTCAAGCTCAGCATACTTCAGAAATCCGCTGAAAACTTTACCCTTAAACTTCACAGCAGGTGTGCTGCTGATCTTCAGCTTCTTTGCGATAACGAGATCTTCCTTCACCAACTTTGCATATTTCTTATTTTCAAAAATATGCGCCGGCTTTATTTCGTAAAGACCGGTCGTGTAGATGATCTCTTTGAGCACATCGCTCAGAGCAATGTTTTTTTTAAGAACAAAGTAATAATAGTAAACTGTCTTTCTGAAAATGTCACCGACATTATTTTCATCCGCCCACTTCGAGATTAAATGCGAAGGTTGTGTATTGAATCTCTGAGCTCTCTTCCCGGACAATGGTAAATTCTGTAGTTTAGCTGTTAAAGCAAAAACTTCATTGTCCTGAGCAATCAGTTCCGCATCATTTAATTCCTCACCTTCTTCATTTAGATCCGGTCTCAGCAAATACACTCTCCACTTTATTTCAATGTCATACTTTGCTTTGACCTTTTCAATGTTCGGCGTCATGAAGTAACTCCATGGGCACGAGAAGTCAGCAAATATTTCTAAAGTGTTTTTCAAACTTTTTTACAAACTAAGACAATGCAGCTATGAAATTATTTTTTGAAAAACATTATTGTACTAAATACTCAATACCCAATACTCAATACTCAATTACACACTCTCAACTTCCGAAGCCTTCTGCACACTCTTAATTCCTTCTTTCTTCATCATATCTCCAACATCAAGAATAAAACTCGCTCCGATGCCTGAAATACCTTTTCTATGAGAGACATGGAAGAACGGACTTTGAAGTTCATCATGCGTCTCGGTGTATGCCTTTATCTCTTCAAGCGAATACCCTGTCTTCTCGAGACAATCTTTGAACTCGAGCTTGGCTTTTGCCTTTGCTTCTCCCAAAGCCATTTGAACTCTCGAGTGAGCGTTCACATCACCTTCACCTGATGTTTCTATCGGAAGGAATATCATATCTTTATAACGACTTGTAACTGCCGATTGAACTCCGTCGGATTGCGTGGAAGGCATGCATCCGAATGGTTTCAGCGAAAGGATCATATGGCAAAGATTATTCACTGTATAGTAAATGCTCTTACCTATTTCAAGATGTCCTTCTCCGCCTTCAACTCTTGAGTGATAAAATTCATGAGCAAGATCCTTTAATACTTTCTGGTCTATAAGCTCATGCGGTAATCCGCTGAATGCTTTTCTGTAACGATTATATTCGCGATCAAATATTTTTTCTGCAATAGTGATAACAGCTTTTGAAGAATTGTAATCTTTAATAAGATTGAATTTATCTTTCAGAGTTTTCTTTGCATCAACATCTTTATAAACATTGATTCCTTTCTGATCTTCATTAACTGATTTAGCCTGGTGAAGCATATACATTATCCATGTTGCGATCGGCTCTACAAGAACCTGAGCTCCTTCTTTTTCCAGGAACGGGAACATGTTGAAGTTACCGTCGCCTTCAGTTGTCTGCGCCCAGAACTCACCCGTGATCTTAACGATCGGTTTCATTCTTGTCCTGTCAACTTTGATTGAATTAAATTTCTCTCTTGCCTGCAATGCAGTTTCAGTATAATAATCACCTAGTATCTGATCAATAAACTTGGTTACATATTCCGAAGAAGGAATTTTCTGAATGAGCTTTCCAAGCCTCGAATTAAAATCAAAATATTTTTTGCTCTTAAGCTTTTGGAAAAACATTTCAACTACTTCATCCATAACCTTATTGGTTTCACCCTCATTTACTTCATACGGACGGATGTGATAACCAATTTCATTTATTATATCACCAAGCATCATGGCATTTATTATTCCAAGGAAGAAATCCAGATTCATTTCGAGTCCGGCTTCAGCTTCCTGCTGTGATAAGCCGCCGGTCTGTGAGAACAGTAAAACTCTGAAACCATCGAACCCTGAATTGCGGAGTGCCAATCTGTACTCAGCTTCATACATTCCGAATCTGCATGGACCGCAGGCACCGGCTGTAAAGAATACATAGTTATCAATGATCTCCTGTTTCTCTAATCCTTTCTCTTCAAGTGACTGAAGAAACTGCACAAGGTTACCAACTGTAAAATAAGTTGGGTTGCACTGTCCGTTGTTTCCGTATTCTTTTCCAAGCTGGAATGCTTTCTTGTCAGGAGTAGGGATCGCATCAGTCTTATAGCCGATACCTTCAAGAGCACCCTTAATAAGTTTTTCATGTTTCCAGGTGAGACCACCGAAAAGAATTGTGGTGCTTCCTCTCTGATCTTTTGTAAACATTTTTTCCAATGGTCTTTTAAAGTGATCGATCTTTTTGTCATTTACTCCATACTCTGATTCAAGACGTTTCTTTTCCTCGAAGAGCATTTTCTGGATCATCTGTTCACGGTCAAGCTGTTCTTTCTTATTTACATCAAGAACAGGTATTGCTTCCGGGTTTACTGTTTTGGTATCCATAAGTTTTAGTTAATTAAGGATTAATGATTATTTTTTATTTTAATTTTTGATTTTAGATTTTAGATTTTAGATTTTATTTTCATGCCCGACACTTTCAACTTTCAACTTTTAACTTTTAACTTTTAACTTTTAACTATCTCCTCAACACACCACTTCGCTGAACTCACCGCGCTCTCAATTGTTGCCGGCAGGTCAGTATCAGTCCAATCCCCTGCAATAAAAAAATTATCATAGTCCGTCTTCTGTTTCGGTCTGAATTCATTCGTTGCATTATCAGGGATAAAGGTAGCTCTTTTCTCCTTTATAACTTTGTAACCTGATATTTTCAATTTGTCAAATCCTGTTATTGTCTGCATAAGATCTTTTATACATAATTTATAAATATCTTCGCTGCTCATTTCCGTGATCTGAAGATCGTCCGCTCCGCTTATCACAAGGCTCAGGTGATTTTCGTTTCGTTTAAAGATCCATTGGACAATTGTTCCGATCAGCCCTGTCATTCCAAAAGAATTATCCTGTATCAGCTTCTCCGGAATTTTTGTTTCAAAGAAAATATGAACCGAAACAATTCCCGAAGCTTTAAGGAATTCTGACCTGTAATTGTTCTTCAGATAAACATTTTCGTTGAACAATCTTTTAAACGCAAAGAACGAAACGGCTGAAATATAAAAGTCTGAATTTATCTTTGTATCATCATCAAGTGAAAGATGAACCACTGTTCCCTCTCCGGTCACAATCTGTTTCACTGTTCTGTCTAAAATAACCTTTACATCATTCTTCTCAAAATATTTTACCGCCGGGTCAACTAACAGTTCATTCAGATTCACGTCAGGTATCACAAGTGTAGAACTGCTCTTTTCATTGAAACCCGTCTTAAGTACATTCAAAAAAACCCTGACACTCACTTTCTCCGGCTGCGTATTGAAAACCGCGAGTATGAACGGCTCCCAGAAATATTTTACTACGTTATAAGTCTGCTTCAGACTTTTCAGCAGTTCGGCAGTATTCGCAAACCTATCATGATCAATATCATCATTAAGCAAACTCATGATGTTCTTCAAAGCGAACTTATCTTTCAGATCGAATGCCTTGAATTTCAAAAGTCCGTACAAAAGATTCATCGGCGGAGCTGCATCAGGACACCGGAGCTTGTAAACTTTTTTTTCAGTGTTCACGAAATTTATTTCGAGATTCTTCTGAAAGTTAAGCTTATCATGGCTGCCGATTATCTTGAGATACTCAAAAGTATTTTTGTACCATCCTGCCAGAATGTGCTGGCCATTGTCAAAGAACCGGTCTCTCTCTTTATCAAAAAAACTGTAAGCCCTACCGCCGAGTTTCGGAGAAGCTTCTAAAAGTTCTACTTTAAAATTTTTCTCTGTAAGAAATACTGCGGCAGATAAGCCTGCAATGCCTCCCCCAATAATTGTCACTGTCCTTTGCGTGTTCATTTACCATTTAATACTAATCTTTGTTCATCAAAATTGTACAGAAGTTTATATTTTAAATAAACACCCGCGGTAATATATATTTTCTTTAACTTTGAAACCTTCACCTTCTTTTGAAATACATTGTAATTTCTTTTCTCGATTTTCTTCAGCACCCGGAAATAAATGTGTTCCATAATTCTCGCCGCGAACATCAGTCCTTTGTCTTCTTTGCTCAGATTCTTATTTGCTTCATCATAAAAAAATCTCGCCCTCTCACATTCATGTTTCATCAGGCTGATAAATTCCTGATTGTATGTAAAGCTTAAAAGATCCTTCTCGCTGTAATTAAATCTCCTCAGATCTTCAAGAGGAATGTATATCCTCCCGTTCTGAGCATCCGCTTTTATGTCGCGGAGTATGTTTGTGAGCTGCAGCGCTATACCAAGATTGATCGCGAAATCTTTTGTCTTCGGATTATTGTATCCGAATATTTCTATGCACATCAATCCGACTGTTGACGCTACATTAAAACAATAATCTATCAGCTCGCCGAACGTATTATACCTGTTTCTTTTCAGATCCATCTCCATTCCTTTTATAAGATCGAAGAACGGCTCAACGGGTATACTGAATTTATAAATTATTTTATTAAGGCTGTTGAGCAATGAATATTTTGAATCGCCGTTCATCAGCGCTTTCTCAAATTCATTTCTCCATTCTATGATACGTGAATATTTTTTTTCGTCGCTTTCATTTTTATCATCGACAATATCATCTGTCCTTCTGCAAAACGCGTACACGGTATTGATCGCGTCATTCTTTTCTTTTGATAAAAGTGAAAATGAATAAAGAAAATTCGATTTACTTTGTTTTGTAATTTCTTTTTCTTCAGAACCTTCCGGATATTCGTCTATCACCCTGCTCATCACCAAAATATTTTCCCAAGAATTTTTAATTTATCAATATTATTAATGCTGACTCTTTCGCTGAGCACATTATAGTTTATCTTTTCTATTTTGTCTAAAATTTTCATTCCGCCTGCTATCGTTGCTTTTAATTCAAGCTTCAATCTTCCTTTTACAAGATCAATGATCTCATTCCCTTCAATAAAATATTTTTTTGTTTCTTTTACTAAATACTCAATTGCTCCGCGAAAGTTATCATTTTCAATTTTATCATACAGCATGCTTTCATCATATTCAAAATCCTTCATGACCTTAGAGGGGACATAAACTCTCCTGATCTTCAGATCCACTGACACATCCTGCCAGAAATTTGCAAGCTGCAGAGCAGTACAGATCGTATCGGAGTATTCAAAGATCTTCCTATCCTTTTCCGGACTATAGCCGAATGTATAAAGAACCAAATGACCGATAGGGTTCGCCGAGTATGATGAATATTCTATGAGCTCGTCAAAGGTTTCATACCTTTGTCTGACAGCGTCCTGTTTGAAAGCAATGAGTAAATCCCTGAATTCAATTTCAGGGATCTTCAATTCATCGATAGTATTCGAAAGAGCGTAAAAAATATTTTTATTATCCGGTAATAAACTTTTCAGATCATTATTCCGGATCTTATCAAGCTCGGTATCAAATCCGTTGAGCAATGAGAATTTTTCTGCTTCAGTATATTTATCTGAATCCGCGATATCGTCCGCATGTCTTGCAAAGGCATAAATGCTGTAAATATACTTTCTTTTGTCTGACGGAATTAATAAAGAACCAACCGGGAAATTTTCATAATGATTAACAGCTATCTCTTTACAAAATCTGTATGCATTGTCCAAATCAACTTGCATAATAAAACTTATCGGTAAATAATGAAATAATAGCGGACGTAATAAAAAATATGCTAGATAAGTAAAGAGGATTTCAGAACTAAAATATCCCTTGATGTAAATTTAGTTTGCTGAAGATCTATGAATGACGATGTGTACTGCAAAATTCTGTTGGTAACATTCCCCGTGATATTCTGAAGATTGATCCTGAAATTAGAAACAAAGTTTCTCAGTATCATTGAATATGAGGACTTATTGGCGTTAGCCGGGTCAGTGGGCAAATAAAAAAATGAAAAGAATAAAACTGAAATGAAAGATATGAATATTATCAGCGACTGTTTTACAACGCTGTGCTTTGAGTTATAAATGTTGCTCCAGTAACACTTGTTGCATATTTTTCTGTAAAATTCCATTGTGAGAAAATTCTGCATACACCAGGAAATTTTTCTGAAGAATTTTTTACAGAATATTAGCTTAATGAACAGTAACATCGGAATTTTTTAAACTTGTGGAAAACTAAACCTATTAATTTTAAATGTCAAGATTCAATTTTTAAACCTTGTGTTAAGTTTCATTCCGGACAATTTATAAGGAATCTGGTGATCCAAGCTAATATGACTTTTTTTTGAACGCAGATAACGCGGAAGAAACTGATTTTACGCTGATTTCTTTTTGCATTTTCGAATTAATCTCAAAAATTATTTTAATAAAAGACTAACATTAAAATTCAAAAGATCAGTGATTATCCGTTTTAACCGTGTCATCCGCGTTCAATAAAAGCGTAAATCAGTTTTTTTTCCGTGTCATCAAGCGTTCAATAAAAAATTTCTGCAGACACTCTTTACTTTTCTTTACTTTACAATCATAAGTTTTTTTGTTGCTCTAAAATCATTTGCAGTAAGACTATAAAAGTATACTCCCGATGTCAGACCGGGTGCTGCCGTATAATCAACTGAATAGTTTCCCGCCGGCTTGAATTCATTAATTAATGTTTCAACTTCCTTCCCGATTCCATTATAAATTCTGATCGTTACATCAGATGACCTCGGCAATGAGAAGTTGATCTTTGTTGACGGGTTAAAAGGATTCGGATAATTCTGCCCGAGCACATAACCTGTTGGTATTTCACTATTTATCTGAGATATACCTATTGAGTTTCCATATCTTAAAAACACACCATTAAATCCGCCGGCATATCCCAGCGACGAATTAACAAACTTCATCAGTCTGAGTGATCCTGTTTGTGCCTGAGTGGGCAGAGGTTCATTTACCCACGTGACTCCGAAATCTGAAGTTCTCACACAATAATTTGTATTCGTATAAATGAACGCGAAGACTAAATTCGATCCGTCTTTTAAACCGCACATATTGAATGGTATGAAGTTTGAAAGACCTGGCGGATTTGTTACTACCGTCCAGTTGTTTCCCCCGTCAGTTGTTTTTCTTATCGCGTTACCGGAACCGTTACAAGCTGCCATTCCATTGTTGGCATCTGTAAATGCGATCGAGGAAAAATATAATCCATCGGAATTACCGGTGCCTGTTAAAGGCGCAGGAGTCCATCCTCCTCCTCTGAAACCATTCAAAGTTTTTAATATTCTGGCAGTAGTTGCGCCGGAAACAAGATTTCCCGTTGCTATCCAGATCCTTCCCGTATCAATCCAGTCCCATGCATTCAATAATCCGTATTCATTCGCGGGTGCAATAGGAGCATCAGTGCTTAAAAGCCAGTTTGCACCGCCGTTAATTGTATAGCGCCACTGGTGAGGCTGTCCTGCTCCGGTTGGATCACCGTAATAAAGGCCGTAATTTTGATCGAACATTTTTATTCCGTTTGAAAAACTTCCCGCGATCGAAAATTGCAACGTCCATGAATTTCCGCCGTCAGTTGTGTTGTATATGCTTCCGGTTACTGTTCCTATCCAGCATAAGGTCGTATCCAGCGCGGAGATACTATTTATACTGGTAGAGGGAAGTCCGTTGTTTCTTGTCACCCAGTTAACACCGCCGTTGGTTGTTCTGCAAACTGCCCTGCTGTCGCCGCATGCCCAGATAAGGTTTTGATCAACAACGGAGATGCAATTTATATTTGCAAAACCGGGAATGTTGCTGACATATGACCATTGACCAAACGAGATTGCAGAACTAAAGATCACAAAAAGTAATATTATTTTTTTCATATCGGTATAGTTTATTCTTCCTAAAATATTTTTCTCAATATATAAAAAACAGATCTTATTAATAATAAATAAAATACCTGCAAACTTTTTTGAAACACCAACAACGGCGGGAAAATGATTATATATTATCGCTAGTTAGACTTCAAATAAAAAAAGATCCCGCTTAATATTAAAACGGAATCTTTTTACATATTTCCTACAAGAAGCGATTTATTTCAATAACATCAGTTTTTTTGTATCCGTGAAGTTATTCGAAGTCAATGTATAAAAATAAATTCCGGAAGTTAAAGTTGAAGCTGCCGTAAAACTTGCAGAATAGTTGCCGGCAGATTTAAATTCATCCACCAGTGTTGCTACTTCCTGTCCCAGAGCATCATATACTTTGATCTTTACATTTGATGATGCCGGGATTGAAAAATTAATTGTCGTTGTAGGATTGAAGGGATTAGGATAATTCTGTTCAAGTTGAAAATTATCCGGGATGGTGTTATTAATATTAATGATCCCAACACCTGTAGTAACAAGTTTATATAAAATATTCTTCATCAGCGCAGGGCTGGTATTTGTTCTGATCCAATCCTGGTCGGAATTGGTTATTAAAATTCCATAGTTAGCATTAGGTGGTCTGAAAATAAAACCAAAATAGTTGGCACCTTTTTGTAAATAATTCTCAATTGTTTGGTTACCTGTGCCTGCATTTCCATACCAAAAATATGAAAGAGGTGTTACAACATTCGGAGTACTTGACAGACTTCCTAATACCGTCATCGGCTGAAGATCGCCATTCAACGTCATAGTCCAGCTAAAGACACCCCCAAGCTGGTTTACTAAGTTTGCAAAAGCAGAATTCGGAGAATATGTTGAGAGATATTCACACTGCAGGTAAGTATTTTTTTTATGAGTAATAAATCGCCTGATGGCATCAACTCTATTTGGTGGAAGATCAATGACTCCTGAAGATATTATAAGAACATCCGTCTCTTGAATAAAACTTGTATCATTGAGAAAAGTTTGTGAAACTATACTTGCACTGTATCCCATTCCTTGTGCATAAAATCTCCAGGTTGTATCCATTGCATGTCCGGGATTGGATTGGCTTTCAATAATTTTGATGATGGGAACTGATTGTACACCGGATTCAATTTTTCTTTCATCTGAAATTTGCGGATCAATTTTCTCTGAGTTCGATTTAAACTGAAAAATACTATTACCGGGTACAGAGAATGACGATTGTGAGAATAAGGCGGTTTGATTTAAAATAATAATTGGAAGAATGGAAAAGAAAATTTTTTTTAGAAAAACGAATACAGTATTCATTTTATATCCTCCTCTTTTTTTTGTAATATATAAATTAATTTTTAAAGATACTATAAAGATGTTCGATTAATGAATCGAGATCGGACAATGCTTTCCAAATTATTTTTCTCTTTTGAAATTTATATGTTTTATTGTTCCCAAGTGAAATATTTTTTTGTTTTTTAAAAATTAACCCTTAAAACTTTTTTTTCCATGGCAAACGTTTTACACAGATTTGAAAATTTGCAATGTTGTCCAAAATAATTTTCACCCTTGAAATTTACCTTCGTCGCTTTCTAAAAAAAAACATATTCTACTAAATATAAAAGAACCTTCAAAGTTTTTTTTACCAAAAAGAGTACAGAGAATACACAAAGAGAAAATAAATACAAAACGTTTAAATATAAGTTCAAACTTTCAGAACCTTGCCTTTGGCGGGGCAGCAACGGCGGAAAATCCGAGCTAATGTTTTCGGCTTTGCTGCAGTCGTGTTTGTACCCACCGAAAGAGGAATAAATAAAAAGCCTGTCTGAACAAACTTCATTCAGACAGGCTTATATATTTTATTTAAAAAATTTTATTTGACTAACATCAGTTTTTTAGTTGCCGTAAAATTGTCTGAAGTCAGAGTATAAAAATAAATTCCTGATGTCAAAGCCGAAGCCGCAGTAAAGTTTGCGGAATAATTTCCCGCGGATTTGAATTCATCTACAAGTGTTCCGACTTCCTGACCAAGCGCGTCATAAACTTTAAGCGTTACATTTGATGATGTAGGAATTGAAAAATTAATTGTCGTTGAAGGATTAAAAGGATTAGGATAATTTTGTTCAAGTCTGTACCCGGAAGGAATTTCACTGTTGACCGGGCTTATTCCTGAAGGATTACCGTATCTCATGAACACTCCTAAGTTTCCGCCTGCAAAGCCAAGTAATGAACTAAGGAACTGCATATGCTGGATACCGTTTGCCTGTCCT
>JBDTLQ010000070.1:0-10435 GCA_039934715.1 Ignavibacteria bacterium
TCACGCTCACCGGGGGTTCGAATCCCTCTCTCTCTGCCAAAAGACCTTCTCTAAAGGAAGGTTTTTTTTATTTTAAAGATAATATTTACAAAAGATCCTTTGAAAGATTATTTAGTAAAATTAATTGAACGGAAAGAGATATGTGACAACACATTCACATTTACCTTTGATACCGGCAATACAGGCTATACTTTCAAAGCAGGACAGTATGCGCACTTCACTGTTCCCGATCCGGTCACTAAAGATAAGAAAGGTCATTCACGGCCATTATCAATTGCAAGTTCTCCCGATACTAAAGGCAGCATCATGGTTGCCGCCCGCAAGGGATCTTCGGTTTTCGTTGATAATCTTTCAAGGCTCCCGATCGGATCTGAAGTGTATGTAAGCAAGCCTTCAGGCAGTATGTACATTACTGATATTAGGTCCGATCTTGTTTTCATAGCCGGCGGTATCGGGATCACTCCGGTGAGAAGCATTGTAGAAAAAATTTTAAATGATAAGTCCTCCCAAATGATATATTTGTTTTATTCAAATAAATCATTGGCTCAGGCAGCCTTTATTGATGAGTTTAAACAATGGTCAGGAGAAAATACAAATTTTATTTTTATTCCTCTTTTTAATGATGACGGGAAATCAAAATCGGAATATGAGTATGGAAGTATTGATGAGAAGATCTTAAAAAAATACCTTAAAGATCTTAATGATAAAATTTTTTATGTTACAGGTCCGCCTTTGATGGTGGATTCAATTGACAAATTACTTCTGAGTGCGGATGTGAACCCGGAGAAGATCATTATGGAAAAGTTTAAATAAATTCTTGTGGAGGTCCGTTCAGATCATTAAAAATAAATGTATCTCCTTCTCCGATCATATTCCTTTTACAATATCCCGCGCTTACCTCTACCGCATATTTAACTGCTCTTCCCGATGACAACAGTTCTTCCGAAAACGGTTTCGTATCTTTATAAATCCTGAATATTTGTTTCGATGAATCCGCGAAAATTATGTCGAGAGGAACTGAAGTGTTCTTCATCCAGAAGCAGCGTTCTGTATATTCTTTAAGAATAAAAAGCATACCTTTATCATCACTGATATGATCACGGTACATCATTCCCTTTTCCGAACCGTCTTCTTCATCAGAGATCTCTACGTTAATTTTACTTATGACCTTAGTTGTATTTCCTCTGAGAAAAAATAATTCTCCGGTTTTAATTAAGTCTGCTTCTTCGCGCATGTACAGAAGTCTGCTATTGCTTTTGAAAGCTGATAAGATCGCCCTCTTTAATACCGTACTTGCCGGTGAATCCTCCCGCTACTTCAACTACGTATGTGGCCGGCTTGCCCGATGGAAGTGATGTTTCAGAGAATGGTGTTGTGGATTTGAATATCTTTACTATTTCTTTTTTTGAATTAACATAAATTATATCAAGAGGAATAACCGTATTTTTCATCCAGAAAGACTGAGGCTCCTCATTAGAAAAAATAAAAAGCATACCTTTATTGTCATCCATTGAGCGCCTGTACATAAGACCCTGCATTCTTTCATCATCATTCTCAGCAAGCTCAACATCAATTCTTCTTATCTCTTTCCTGCCATCGATGCTCAGAAATTCCAGCTCGCCTTCCTTCCTGAACTGCGGTTCTTTAATATTTTTAATTCTATCCTTTGGATCGACTAAGACTGTGTTATTAACAACCTCATCTTTCTTAATGAAAGTCGTATATGCAAAATACCCTGCAATGATAATGATCACTGCAAGAAGAATATACTTTGTTACATTGGTCGATTGGTTCCCGGGCTTTCCTTTGCTGTTGCTTTTATTTGTCTTTGGCAAGTTCTCTGTTTTATTTCTTTAAAAATTCTTTAATTGATTCCATTAAGTATTTGTTCTGCTCCTGAGTGCCAAGCGTTATCCTTGTCTCGGTCTTGAATGCTTCTTCATCCAGAAATTTTATAAGAAGGTTTCTTTCTTTTAGAAATTTGTCAAGATCCTTCCTTATGTTATGAGGCATATCAACAAGCATGAAATTCGCGTAAGATTTATATGGAGTAAAGCCGTCAAGTTTTTTGAATTCCTCATAAAAATAATCCTTATCATCCTGCATCATCTTCGTCACCTTCTCATAATATTCTTTATCATCAAGCGCGATTATCGCCAGACTTTCCGATACAAGATTGTATCCCAGGTATTTTGTTGTATATCCCTTAAGCTCTTCCAGATTATTTCCCGCAAAACTGAAAGCGATCCTTGTCCCTGCCAGCGCGAAGTATTTTGAAAAAGTTCTGCAGATAATAAGATTCGGAAACTCATCTATGTATTTTTTTACATATGAATTATCCGTAGAGCCGAATCCCCAGTATGCTTCATCTATCATAACGATCGCTCCCCTGCAGACATCGAGAAATTTCCAGAGCTCTTCACTTGTAATTTTATTTCCCGTGGGATTATTGGGTGAAGCGATGACAACAACCTTTGGTCTCTCCCTTTCATAAATACGGATCATCTTCTCAACATCATAAACATATGAAGCGACACCTTCGATCTCACCTATTACCATCGGATATTCAACATTAAATCCTCCGACCTCATAAGCGACTTTTTTATAATACCACCATGCCTCTTTTGGTATCAGCACTTTATCCCCCCGTGAAACATAACGGTGAATGATCTGTTTTAATATATCCTCACTGCCGTAAGAAATAATTATCTGGCTTTCTTTGAATCCGAAATCCTTTGCTATCCTTTCGGATAATTTAGATTTGACCCCTCTTGCAAAATCCCTTGAATACCATGCAAGATCTTCAATGCCAACATTCTTTAAATAGTCATAACACTTTGGAGAAGGTCCGTACTGTGATTCGTTTCTGTCTAAATATTGTATTGTAGAATATTTTTTTTCGGGCATATTTTATTTAAAATGATTTTAGTTTTTCAGAATCTTGTGAAGTATGAAAAATTCTGGAAATGGTAACTCTTTTGTGTTACTCTGTAAACTATTTTGTAACTCCAAACTACCAGATATCTATATTCAGGTTTTTTAAACGTTAATAATTCTTCTATAGCACCAATTTTAGGATGCACTTTCATTTTGTTCATTTTTTACTCTTTGACAAAAAGTTCATTACACCGTGTTTGCATTCCTGTGTCATTCTCGTGATCGCGTTAAGATCTACAGCGTATTCAAGCGCTGACTCAAAGCTCATTGAAGAAATATTCCTGAACATTTCTTTTGTAAGACCAAGCGAGCTCATTGGAAGTTTGTTAAGATCTTCGCAAAGGGTCACGGTTATATTTTCAAGCTCACTCTGCTTTGCAAGATAATTTACCAGTCCGATCCTGTGGGCTTCGGTCCCGGTTATAAATTTTGAGGTCAGGAGTAGATCTTTCGCGTGTCCCTCGGAAACCCTTTTCAAAAGAAAAATCATGACGATCGCAGGAATAAATCCGATCTTTACCTCTGTATATCCGAACTGAGCTTTCTCGGATGCGACTATTATGTCACACGCGCTTGCAATCCCGCACCCTCCGGCAAGAGCATAACCGTCTACCATCGCTATCACAGGTTTTCTGCAGTTATAAATACTCAGCAGCAGATCCTTAAATTTTTTGGAGTCCGCTTTATTCTGAAGTATGTCATACTCTGAAATTTTCTGAAGGTAATCCAGATATAAACCTGAACAAAAATTATCTCCCGCTCCTCTGAGGATCACAGATTTTGTCTCCTTGTCCTGTGAAAATTTTCCAAACGCGTCCGTCAGCTCGCCGATCATTTCCTCATCCAGGGAATTTCTTTTGTCGGGACGATTGAGAATAATTTTTTTTGTTTCGTTTACTTCCTCAATTAAGATTTTATTATATCCCATCGGATTTTTATCGCGGTAAATAATTTATGAAATAGTTTTTATCAATGTTATGTATCCTTGACTCGATGAGAAAGTGTTCCTTCAGTATCTCTTCGGTGATGACTTTATCAGAATCCGAATATTTGATCATCTCCCCATTGTTCATAAGTATTGTCTTGCTGGAAAATCTGAGAGCAAGATTGAGATCATGAATTATGATCATTATAGTTAACTTTTTTTCGCGAAGTTCCTTTAGAATATTAAATATTTCGAACTGGTAATTAACGTCAAGATAGGTCAGAGGTTCATCAATTATCAGCAGCTTTCCTTCCAGGCTTTTCGTAATATCAAGCTGAACCAGGGAAAGCGTGATCAGAACCTTTTGCTTCTCACCGCCGGAAAGTTCATGAAAGCGCTTTTCAGCGAGCTCATCAATTGATGTTTCCTTTATACTCTCACTCACCACATATTTATCTTCTTCAGAGAACCGGAAATCAATAAACTGTTTATGCGCGTATCTTCCAAGTAAAAGAAATTCCCTGACTATAAGGTCCTCGTTAAATGAAGCGGTTGACTGTGGAAGATATGAAACATTGCGCGAATATTCTTTTCTGTCAATGCTGTGAATTTCTTTTTCCTTGTATAAAATGTTCCCTGAATATCCTAAAAGAATTTTTGCTATTAATTTTACAAGAGTTGATTTTCCCGAACCGTTCTTTCCAATTATTGAAATAAAGTCCGCTTCATTTACTTCAAAAGAAATATTTTTCAGTTCAAATATATTCTTTCCTGCCGGTTTCTTTTTTCCTTCATTATAAGAAAAATTTATGTCGTCAAGCTTAAGTACCGGGTTCACTTTACAAACTCCATTGACTTCGAATCGAAATACCATTCAAACTTTCCCCTACCTTCGGATGCGTCGAAATCTATGAGACAGACTGAGGATTTTCTGAAATCATTGATATCTCTTTTACCGGAAAGGCTTGTTAAAAGTATACCCATTTTTGGTTCGTGTCCTACCAGCGCAACAGATTTCATATCGGAGTTCTTACTAAGCAGCTGCAGCAGTGAAGCCGTTGTTGATTCATTTGTTAATTCATCAACAAGCAGAATGTCGCTTTTGAATTTTATTCTTGTTGAAATTATTTCCGCGGTCTGTACTGCCCTGATCAAAGGACTTGAAAAAATAATCTCAAGATCCTTTAACTCTTCTCTAAGCGTTTTTGCTATCTTCCGCGTGATCGTTCTTCCGAATGCCGTTATATATCTGTGTTCATCATCCTTTACTGCATCAGTTTCATGTTCAATTGCTTCGGCATGACGGATCAGAAATAATTTCATTTTAAATTTTTTAAATATTAAAATTAATAATTTAATAATTAAGAATATCCGCGTCTACAGGTTTGGCGCCATTAGCTTTTCTTAAACTTACTTTTCTAATGCTGTTTTCAAGATCACCTGCTGCTTCGGATCTCACTTTAATATAATTTGTTGTGAACCCTTCAATAAAGTCATCATTCTTCTGTGTTTCAAAGAGTACACTCTGATTTGTATTGATAAAGCGTGAGTAGAACTCCGATCTCTTTTTATCGGATAAACTTCTGAGCATTTCACTTCTTATCTTTCTTGCTCTTACGTCAACTTTACCGGGAAGATGTATCGCGTCTGTGTCCCTTCTTTCCGAGTAACTGAAAACGTGAAGATAACTTATCCTCAGGGATTCAAGAAAGTTATAAGTATTTTCAAAATGCTTTTCTGTTTCTCCCGGAAAACCGGTTATTACATCAACACCAATTCCGACCTCATCAATATTTTCATTCAGCTTAAATATCAGATCCTGATAATACTCTCTGTTATATCTTCTTCTCATCAATTTTAATATCTCATTGTCGCCGCTTTGAAGCGGTATGTGAAAATGATTACAGAATTTGCCGGAGCTTTTTACCAGTGAAATAATTTCATCTGTAAGAAGATTCGGCTCGATAGAACTGATACGGATACGATCAATATTCAGCTTGTCTAATTCGTAAAGTACATCTGCTAATTTTAGATTTTTGATCTTAGATCTTAGATTTTTTAATTTTTCATGGTGGATATCCGTAGTGCTTAATTCGTAATTCTTAACTCCCAATTCGTAATTGTAATTGTAGTCACCTGTGTTCACTCCGGTCAGTACTATCTCTTTGTATCCCGAATCAATTATCTTTTTCGCGTTATTAATTATTTCATCAGGGGCAAGACTCCTGGACTTTCCACGCGCAAGTGGTATTGTACAGAAAGAGCATTTGTAATTGCATCCGTCCTGGATCTTAAGGAAAGCCCTTGTTCTTGAATCAGTATCCGCAGAGAACGCCGCGTCAAAATCCTTTACTTCGTCTATTGGAGTTCTGTAAATGCATGACAGATCGAGCTTTTCAAAATTATCCATATAGTCAAACAACCTGAACTTTTCGTTTATACCGAGCACGAGATCAACTCCTTCTATCTTTGCAATTTCCTCAGGCCGAAGCTGGGCATAGCATCCTGTCACAACTACATATGTATCCGGATTATTCCTTATGACGCTTCTTACTATCTGCCGGCATTCTTTGTCAGCATTTTCCGTGACCGAACATGTATTTAAGACAAAGATATCCGATCTCTCGCCGTAATTTTTCAGCTTAAAACCTTTGGAAGAAAAATCCTTTGCTATTGTAGAAGTCTCGCTGTAATTAAGCTTGCAGCCGAGTGTATGTAATGATACGCTTTTCAAGATATGAGAATTTACTAATTTCAATCTGGAATTAGAATGTGAAAATTTGTTGCTCATCCCGGGTAAAAATTACCACAGAGACACTGAGACACAAAGAAAACTAACCAATACATTTCTTAATTTTTAAAAAACAAGATCATTTCCTGTTGAGGAGACGGGTCAGTTCTTGGATAAACCTTCTAATTATATTTCTCACTTTGACGTTTAGTTTCTTCTATTTGCTGTTTAGTATTTGCGATCCGGCGTTTAATATTTGCACTTAGACGTTTAAATATTCCTATTTGGTACTTCATTTTGCGATCCCGCGTTTTGTATTTGCGATCTGATCTTTTGTATTCCCGGTTTGACGATACATTCTTGTTATTTACCAATAACTATTTTCAAATTAATGTTTCTCTTCTCAGATCGGTGAATCATGTTTTCAGATTGACATTAAGCATTTGCTATCCGGCAGTTACTATTCTTAGTTTGCCGGTTTGTATTTGCACTCCGGCAATTACTTTTAATGGTACCGTAAAAATATTCACTTATCCCGAAGTCTCATTTTCATTATTTCAAAAAACAATTTATAAAACACCAGTCTGTTGTTTGTTTCCTGTAATATCTATTTTTATATCCCGGAGTTGTTATTTAAGGCAGTCTAAATGATTCTTCATAAGCATTTATTTATATTTAGAGTTATTGTTAATTGGAGGAAAGTCGGATAAATCTCAACCCTCAAAATTAGTTTTGAACTACCCGAAAATGGAAAAGTAAAATTGATTGTTTATGATTTGTTGGGTAGAGAAGTAACCAAACTAGTAAATAATGAAGTCAGAAGTGCAGGAAGGTATACTTTTGAGTTTAATGGTATGAACCTTTCAAGCGGAGTTTATTTTTACAGACTTGAAGTAAATAAGTATGTTCAGACTAAACGGAGGGTGCTGATAAAATAACCAATAATTATCTTCTAAGATCCCAAAATAGTAATTATAATTTTCCGCCGACCGCCATGATCCCTGTGCTCGCAAAGATAGATCCCCTGCCAAGTTCCGAGATTTAGTTTTCCTTTGGTGATCGGGATCGTAAGCTGGCTTCCGAGTATGGAAGCTTTAATATGAGAGGTCATATCATCCGGACCTTCGTCGGTATGTTTGTAGTATTCTTCATCTTCCGGAACCATCACATTAAAATGAGTTTCGAAATCCTCACGCACATCCGGATCTGCATTTTCATTTATTGTCAGAGACGCTGAGGTATGCTGAATAAAAATATTAGCCAGCCCTGTTTGGATCTCCGCTATTTCGGGAATGTGTTTCAAAATTTCATTTGTAATAATATGAAAACCTCTTTTCTTTTCACCCAGCACTATCTCTTTTTGATACCACTTCATAATTGAAATAACCGTTTAATTGATTTATGTTTATTGTAATTTGAAAATTTAATATTCAACTTACGATTCAATAATGCGGATTAAAGAACTTACTATTTACACTTCAGGCTTAAATGATCTTAAAGAGTTTTACTCTGATAAAATAGGCATCAGGATGAGCCGTGAGTCGGAGAATTCATTTGCGCTTCAGACTTTGTCAACGATGATAACCTTCAATGTGTCAGAGCATATTCAGGATCCTTTTTATCATTTCGCGTTCAACATTCCGGAAGACCAATTCAAAGAAGCAAAGGAGTGGACTAAGAAGCGGGTAGAACTTATAAAGCTTAATGGTGAAGATGAATTTGATTTCAAAAGCTGGAATGCACATTCAATATACTTTTATGATCCTGCCGGGAATATTATTGAATTGATCGCCAGACATAATCTGAAAAATAATACACAGGAAATTTTTAGCGATAAAAGTCTTTTAAATGTCAGTGAGATCGGATGCCCTGTACATGATGTAAAAGATTTTTATGATGTTTTAAAAAATAAATTTAACGTGCCTGAATTCAGCGGTGATATGAAAACATTCACAGCAGCAGGAGATGATGAAGGACTCTTTATAATTGTACCTGACGGACGAAAGTGGTTTCCGGATTGTCCGGATGCAAAGATCTTTCCGATGACCGTGAAGATCGATTCAAATAAAATTGAAGAGCTAGAGTTTGAGGATCTTCCTTATAAAATTTTCAGCTAACAGATCAGACGTAAGACGTAAGACGTAAGACGCTAGACGTAAGACGCTAGACGCGAGACGTAAGACGCTAGACGCGAGACGTAAAACGCAAGACGCAAGACGTACGGCCTTTAAAATAGATTTAATAAAAAATGTTTTGTAATCAATAAAATTTATTATGAAAAAGATCTTTCTAATCCTTACAATAATTTTTTCAATTGTATCGGTACGCAGTGCCGTATCGCAGTTTAATGCTGATTCCTTAGAAAAGAAAATATCGCGTGTTGTTCAAAAATATGTTGATACCAACAGTGCCGCGGTAATGGTTGGTGTTATCCGAAAGGAAGGCACGGGTATAGTGTATGAACACCGTTATTCATTCGGACATATACGCGCGGACACTAATTCTCCCAGACCTGACAGCCTTACTATTTTTCAGCTTGGGTCTGTTACAAAATCTTTTACAGCTACAATTCTATCGATGCTCATTCAGCAGGGAGGCCCGTTGAATTTGAATGAACTTGTTGAAGATCACATACCTTTAAATCTTGTGCATGCTCCGGTGTTCGTCAGCGGTACCGGAGATACAACGAAAATGCTCATACTTGATCTCGCGACTCATTACGCTGCTTTGCCGGATGATCCGATAACAGCAGTTAACGATACTACAACTTATCAGATGATGTACAGCTACTTAAATAACCATCATCTGTCCCGCGCACCGGGTCAGTGTTTTCTTTATTCAAACTTAGGCGTTTCTTTTCTTGGTGTTGTAGTGACAAATACACTCGGCAATATCATAGATTCATTATTCATTCAAAAGATCTGCAGACCGCTGAACATGCCCGATACCCGGATCACTCTCACTCCTGAACAAATGACAAGACGCGCGCAGGGTTATGAAAGCGGAACGATCGAAGGACCTTTTCATAAATCAAGCTGGCCCGCGTTCAATGCAGCCGGCGGACTGTATTCTACCATTGATGACTTTACGAAGTATCTTCAATTTCAAATGGGGCTTTCAGGATTGGGAATGCAAAGCGTACTTGACTCGGCTCAGCGAATCAGAAGACTCGCTGACAGTAATTGCTCAAATCCTTCTGCATCAGGCAGAGTAGGACTGGTGTGGCAGATGAACATTCTAAATGAACAGATCGATTCCAATTTTTATTTTACATGGAAAGACGGAGGCACTTCATCTTTCAGCAGTTACATTTGTTTCGCGAATGATCCTTCTAAAGACCTGAAGACCGGTGTGGTTGTTTTGTCAAATCATCTGAAGCCTCCATGCGATAAACTCGGTGTTCAGATACTGAGATACCTGAACCTTGATACGACTACTGTAGGAATTATCAATACGTCACAGCTGGTCCCCGAAAGTTTTAGTCTTTACCAGAATTTTCCGAATCCATTCAATCCCTCAACGAAAATAAAATTTGATGTCGCGCAGTTTGATCAGAATGAATTGCCCGTACCCGTCAGACTTATTGTATATGATGTTACAGGTAAAGAGATCACAAGACTGGTTGATGAAAAATTGAACGCGGGAAGTTATGAAGTTGAATTTAACGGAGAGGGATTACCAAGCGGTGTCTATTTCTATAATCTCTCAGGCGGAAATTTTACGGCCTCGAGGAAAATGTTTTTGATAAAATGAATACGCGAGTCTAGCGTCTAGCGTCTAGCATCTAGCGTCTAGCGTCTCGCATCTAGCGTCTAGCGTCTCGCATCTAGCGTCTAGCGTCT
>JBDTLQ010000071.1:0-10356 GCA_039934715.1 Ignavibacteria bacterium
GATGAGCGGAATACATTCCACAGTAGCAGTGACATCACGTAACGCGTACAGTTTTTTATCCGCAGGTGCAAGTTCAGCGGTCTGCCCTATCATGACAGCTCCGGTCTCGGCAATGATTCTTTTAAAATCCTGTATCGAATAATTTACATTGAAACCGGGAATAGACTCAAGTTTATCCAGTGTACCTCCCGTATGACCCAATCCCCTTCCCGAGATCATAGGTACAGCGATCCCGCACGACGCGACAAGAGGTGCAAGTATTAGCGAGGTCTTATCGCCCACACCACCGGTTGAATGCTTATCCACTTTAGTCATGTGCAGATAATTCAGATCTACGCTTACTCCGCTATGCAGCATGATCTCAGTGAGATGAAAAGTTTCTTCATCATTCATCCCGTTAAAATATGTAGCCATAAGAAACGCTGACATCTGATAATCCGTGATCTCACCTTTGAGATAACCATGAATAAAAAACTCTATCTGGTTCTTTGTAAGGGGAAGATCATTCCTTTTTAACTTTATGATCTCTACGGGATTCATTATAAAATTGTATTGGATAAAAGATTACAAAATAATTTACTCTTTAAAGAATTATTTCTGATTTGGGAGTGTGCTTTCTCTTTTCTTAATAAATTTCTTTTTGAAAAAGGTCGCCTGATATCTATTGAACAGGCTCTTAGTATCCGGTGTCACATCGCAAAAGAAAAATGAATCCGGAACATATTTTATAGTATCAACTAGAATTGTGTCTGAATTATCTTTATAAATATTTTCGTACCTGTTGTTCAGCTCGGAATTAAATTTTGAAGCTGTCCCGTAAAAGACATCCTTGTAAGCAAGTTTAACACTGTTGCTTTCTTTCATGAATGAAAAAAATATTGCAAAACAAATGATAACGTACGCGTATTTGGGAAGAGGATTAATTTTCAAATTATGCTTAACGTAAAAATAGTTTACGATGACAATGATATTAAAGAACCACCCGATCAGGAACAGGAAATAAACAACGTTAAGGGTTCTCGCCGGAAGAGTAGTTCCAAGACTCCAGTAAGAAACAAAAAATCCTGACGCTAATAATGCAAGAAACAGAATTATAGTATAAACCGGATTTATAAGAATGAACCTGTTACTGAATCTCTTGTCTGAAATAATCCGTGAACTGAACGGGATAAAAAGTATTGTAAAAAGAAGAAGCGGAAGATTATATATCCTGTAGATAAAAAATCTGAACAGGTCTGCGAGCGTGCTTTTTATTGAGAATAAAACCTGGTGGCTTTCCGGGTAATCCATGCTGCGGACATTATTTCCCGGAGCAAAGTAGACTAGGCAGAATGATATAATGGATACAATTACAAAAAATAAAAACCATCGATTGATCTTCTTTGTTAAAATTAAATTCAGAATAAGTACTGATACAAAGAATAATGTTAATGCCATCATAGAGACCTCGTTAGTCCCTTCAATAGAAAATATCAGAACCGCGATGACCACCGCCAATAAATAGTTTCCGTTTTTATTTTCAGCACGGAAAAATTTTAACAGCATTGTAAAGAGCAGCAGCATCATAATACTTCCCAGCTGGTAAATGACAGTAGACGAAAGCCAGAAGAAACCAAGACTCACAGACGGAATCCCATAGAAGTAAAGATAACTGAATGCGAGTGTACCAATGATCTTTTCTTTGAGATCAATTGCACCTGAAGCTAATTCAGATATAAAAAAATAAATCAGGATGATAAAGACAACAATAAAAAAGAGTGTGAGTATTTTGTATCCCATTATCGAGCCGAATACGAGCGGATTAATGCTGCTTAACACCGCCGTCGAAAAATATCTGCCTGAAAATGTTGTGTACCATATATCCTGTGCCTTCAGAAATCCATACTCAGTAGAGTAATATGAATAGCCGAAATCATCCCATGACGGCTGGACAAAGAGTGAAAGAATTATGAACGGGAGTGTGCAGAGAAATAAAAAAACTATGACTGCATAATCGAAATAATTATTTAATATTTTTTTTAACAATTATTTGTCTTCTGATTTCTTAACAGTTGTTTTTAAAATAATTGATTTCTTATTAAAGTAGTGCGCATATTTTTTATTGAACTCTTCTTCAGGATCTGACGATAGATCCGAAACATAAAGCGTTCTCGGAATATTTTCTATCTCCGTGACTTCACAGTTCTCGGATCTGCTTTGAATAATAGAATCGTATCTCTGATATAATTCATTATTATATTTGTAAGCTGTACCTCTTAAGAGATCCGCATAAGCTATCCTTACATTATTTTTTTTCACCAAGAGTAAGCAAACCACGGCAAATGCAATTATATAAATGTACTTTGGTATCCTGCTCAGAGATATGCCATATTTTTTTGTAATGTATAAAGTTAAAGTAAGGATGTTATAAAACCAGCCGGCAAGGAATGTGAAGTAGATCACATTAAGAGTTCTGCTGTAAGGCTCTTTCCCGATACTCCAGACCGGAAGAAAGATAAGCCCGAATAGAAAAACAAATAACACCGGAAATGTAAAGAACGGATTGAGAAAAAATCTTTTGCCGTCTCCTTTAATTGAATCCGAAATTTTTAATAATACAGGAATCAGTAAAATTGTCACCGGTACCAGCGGAGAATTGAATATCCATTGAACCGTGCTTTTTATGAGTACCGAAAAAGTAATGATAATCGAATTGACAAGCTGATGATTTTCCGGGAACATTTGTTCGCGCACTTTATTACCGGGTGCAGAGACGACGAAATATGCGGATACCGCATAGATAATAATGTAAGCTATTAAAAGCCTGTTGATCTTTTTATGTTTCGTCAGATTTGCAGCTACAATAGTAAGCAGTATCAGACACAGCATTGCCATTGCTATTTCACTGCAGCCTGTAATACAAACGATCAGCAAAAATGACATGACCACGTACAAATTCTTTTTGAGTGAGCTGCCTGTTCTGTCAATCCGGATATAGCTGAGAAGGAACAGCAATATCAATATTATTCCAAGCTGATAAACGGCAGCCGCGGTAAACCAGTAAAAACTATGGGCGACTGATGGCATTGAATAAAGATACAAAAAAAATACAGACAGAGAAAAGATCAGTCTTTCCTTAAAAGAAAGTTTTGATAATGTGAACTCACGGATCAGCAGGTACAATATGTAAAAGAAGATCACCATCAGCAGGAAGGTCATGATCTTATAGCCTGTGATCGAATTGAAGTACAAAGGGTTAAAGCTATTTACGGCATTCGAAAAATACTTCCCTGTCCATCCGGTGTAATAAAATTTCTGCGCGTTAAAGAAACCAAACAACTTTGTATTTTCCGCCATTCCGAAATCATCGGCGGAAGGATGATTAAAATAAAAGAGAAATAAAAATGGCAGGAGGGTAAGTATCAAAAACCCGATCAGCAGATTCTCCGAAATTATTTTACCCGGTACTATTTTTTTAATAACCTGATTTTAATATTTAAAAAACCTACTGCAGTATCTGATAATAGTTCAGCAAGTTAGAAAAAATGAACCGTTATTTAAAGTCGATGTCATATTCAGGATTTGAAAATCCGGATTTGGGATTTAAGAACCTGAATTGTAAATATAGACGGAGTTAATTTTTATTGCTGTACAACAAGATCTCTTATGTAAGATATTCTTTTCACAAATCTGATAAATTGCTATTTGACAATAATATCCTCTTCCCATAATTTTCGATTGCAAAATTATGACACAGCTTCGCAGCATCCCCGCGTTTAAATTTTCAATACTGCTTATAACAGGTATCCTGATTGGTTCACAATTTATATTTGATCAGGTGCTTGTGATGATGGGCATACTTATTCTGATCACAGCAGCTTCAGTTCTTTATAAAAAGAACAACGCTGATGCCATTACCAATTCATTGATATTCATGCTGATAATTCTCTTTGGGATTTACAGATCCAACATAGATTTTTTTTGTACTGAAGATAATTCCGTACGATATATGCCCGATACAAACATAAAGAACGGTGTAATGATGACCGGAGTAATATCCGAAATTCCTGATTATGACAGCAGCAGGATAAGGATTTTAGTAAAGTCCAATTTGCTGATTACAGGTGCAGATACTTTTATGGTAGAAGGAGACGTGATCGCCGATATAAGAAAGGATCGTTTCAAGAAAAATATTTCGCCCCGGCCAGTTTTAAATGCCGGAGATGAAATTTTGCTGCATGGAAATCTGATGACACCCGGAGGCATGAGAAACCCGGGGGAGTTTGATTACAAAAAATATTTAGAGCTTCACGGAATCTTTAAAATTTTCAATGTGTCAGGTTTTGAGAATACCGAGGTCCTCTCGCAGAATAACTTAGGATTTCTATATAATAGAATTATTTTTCCTTCAAAGATATTCGCGCTGCGTTCAATAGAAAATAATTTAACGGGTGATGAAGCGGCGTTCCTGAAAGGTCTTGTTACCGGTGAAAGAGGTGGCATCACTGCGGAGATGAAGGAGGATTTTGTCAACGCCGGTGTGATGCACCTTATTGCTGTATCCGGTCTTAACGTCGCGTATATAATTATTTCATTAACGCTGATACTATCACTTCTGAGAATTCCTCTTGTTCCAAGAACAATCATCACTATAATATTTCTGATCTTTTACTGTCTCTTCACAGGAAGCTCGGCTTCAATAATGAGGGCAAGCATAATGGGGATACTGGTGCTGATCGCTTTTCTGATTGAAAGAAGAATAAATTTTTTCAATGTGATCGGAATATCCGTCATGATGATCCTCATCCATGATTCAAAACAATTGTATGATGCAGGATTCATACTTTCTTACTCGGCTGTATTATCAATGGCCGTATTACTAAAGCGATTTGAAAAATTATTTATTGAAAGGATCAGAGACTGGAAGGTGAAAGGCAAAAAGGCTGCATTCGGCATATCGGTACTTTTCTTCACATCGCTCGCTGCGCAGATCGGTACAATACCGGTCACGGGAATATATTTCGGAAGGCTGTCCATTGTATCTCTCATTGCAAACATTATAGCAGTGCCTCTCGCTAATCTTTCACTGGCGATAGGATTTTTTCAGATCATTACGGCTGCAGTATCAGGATACATATCATCAGTAATTTCAGAGACAAATAATCTGCTGCTGAGCTTCCAGCTTTTATTCATAAAATACTGCGCGGAACTTGACTTTGCGTTTATATACTTAAAGGAATTTTCTGCGACCAATATTGTGAGTTATTATATAATTCTGTTAATCATGCTATCAATTAACAGCAGTAAAAACATTTTACCGAGAACTGTAATGTGCATACTGATCATCAGCGGCAATTTTGTTGTGAACTATGATCCTGTAAAAAAACTTGAGATTACTTTTCTTGATGTAGGACAGGGCGACTGCGCATTGATACAAACTCCGGATGGCAGGAAAATTCTGACTGACTGCGGGAGAACAACATTTACATTTGACAGCGGTGAAAGAACGATCGGACCTTATCTCAGAAGAAACGGAATTAACAAAATTGATCTTCTAATTATAACTCACCTTCATCTTGATCACATCGGAGGCATAAATTATCTGCTGGGAAATTTTGAAATAGGAAAGATCATTGAAAGCGGTCAGACTGTACGATCATCATTTACAGAAAAGATGGACAGCTTAATAGAAGTTAAGCACATACATCGCGAAGTCGTTCGCAGCGGGGATGTTATTGATGAACTTTCAGATATAAGAATATACTTTTTGTTCCCTTCCAATGATTTTGTCAACTCATCCGGAGTTACTATTGATAATAACTTGAACAATGGCTCGGTCGTTTTCAAATTAAAATACAAAGACACAGAAATTCTTTTTATGGGGGATATTGAAAAAGAGGGTGAACGATTTTTAAATGAAACTTATTGTTATTTTTTAAAAGCCGATCTTCTCAAAGTTGCTCATCACGGAAGCAAGACATCTACAACGATCCCTTTCATCATAAAAAACCGGCCGGTGTATGCTGTGATATCATGCGGTATGTTTAACAAATTTAAACATCCGTCGGACATTGTGCTCAGACGTCTGAACGCTGCAGGTGCTATTATAAACAGAACCGATCTGGACTGTGCGGCGATCTTTGAAAGCGACGGGCAAGTAATCAAACCTGTGGAATGGAAGTGAGTGAGTTTTTTTCGCCACTAATTATCACTAATTGGCACGAATAAAAAAAATAAATTTCAAAAACTAAATTCAATGGTCAATGGTCAATGGTCAATGGTCAATGGTCAATTGTCAATTGTTAATTGTTAATTGTTAATTGTTAATTGTTAATTGTTAATTGTTGTGTTAATTCGTGGCAAGCTTTTTTAAAAATTTACTGTCACCGTATAAATCACTTTATCTCTTGAGCCCATGAAAGTAACTTTATTTTCAGCTGCGTTATAAACGAAGCTGGAAATTGTATCATAAATATCTCCTTGAAAACTGTTTTCAACAAAGATCTCCTTTTTGGTTAGTACTTCAACAGATGGCGCAGCAGCCTCACCTATGTAAAACATCTTATCGTTTCGGGAGAACAAAAGATATGAGATGTTTGAAAATTCCTGTACACCCGGAATTTTTGTTTGCGGGAAAGAGAGCTTCCCGTTATTTGTAACTACGATATTTCTGTAGTTTATGGAATCAATTCTTTCAGTAGCTACAAAGGCGAAATTATTTTTCGAATCGAACGCGAGTACCGATGGATTATCACTTGTATATTGTAAAGAGAAATAATCATATTTTCCTATAAGCTTATCACGGATATAAAGGTAAGACATTTCATCCTGGGAGATTGAATCTTTCCTGTAAGTTTGCGCGGCGTAGTAAATTTCCTTTGCGGGACTGAAACCGTAATCATAAATGTCATCAAATTTTCTATTGTTAAGTATGATCCTGCTATCCCCATAATTCATCATAAGCAGGCGTTCATTCTTTTCGATATCCGCAATTGCTGAATAAAGCATATCCCCATGATCATTATATCTGATCAGTCCGACGTTGTATCCCAGGTCATACGCGTTTCCGTTTTTCACAAAAAATTTTCTTGAAAAATATTTATCATACTCTTCGGGTAATTTTCTCTTAGCCGGAATTATTGTATCCACTACACCGAAATAAGTGAGACCGCCATTTCCGTCTGATCTTATTTCTGCTGGCATATATGTAAAGTTCAGAGTATTGCTTGATTTTCCATTATCAAAAGCTGCTGTTTGTTTTTGTTGCCGGTCATGAGATAATAATTATAGACATTCTCATTGATAGAATCACCCGCGATGTAAACCGGATCATTGTTATTATTAAATGTAAGCGGCACAGTTACGAGTTCAAATTTGTCATACTCTTTTTTACCGGATACAACAAATTCATTTCCAACCTTTTCAAAAAACTTTCCTCCTGCTTTAGCAATAAAGCTTAACTCATTATTTTTATTTTTCGTAAGACTTGATTCATTGATATCACTATAGTCAGTCGGAATCTCACTTGTTTCAAAAACAAGTGTTGCCTTGCCATCGGACAAAGCAATAAATCCCCTTTCTCCGTTTTCGTTTAGATAAAAATCATTTCCTGAATAGCCCTCACTTTCTTCTTCCGTACCGGGACGAGATTCAACATACCTGTACAGGGGCCGGATGTTCACATAACCTTCCGACTGTCTGAAGCTGCTGTTATCAATATTATAATATCCTAATTTATAAAGCTCGTTTTCCTTAAATACAAAAACAAACTCGCCGGCTTTATCTATATAGCTGCTGTAAGATTCTATATAATCATAATTCTTTACAAGTTTTCCATTTACAATAAGAAAATTATTATCGAGTCCGTAGTCTGCTCTGTAGTTTGAAGTTACAGCATAGTAGTTTCCTTTGGAGTCGAACCTGACATCCGCAGGACCCGCGTAATCGAATTTCTCTGAAACAGAGTTATTCGAAATAATGAAAGTTTTATTTTCATCTTCAACTCTGTAGAAGTAACAATAATTGGTACTTGCACTGTCCCGTATGAGATTGTAAGTATCCGCCATACCTTTATATTCCAGACGGAAGATCTCTTTCTCGGTCATTGTCTGCGCGGATAACCGGCTGAAAAAAACTGAAACAATAAATAATTGGGTAAGTATTTTTATCATATAGAAATTTAATTTTGCAAAATTAACGTAAACGGAGCTAACTTTAAAGATGTAAAAGGTTTTGTACCCGATTACCTGAATAACGGCATTCAGAAAAATATGACAAAAGCTACAAATGAGTTTTTTGAATCATTCATTATTGTTATTTTAAATCATATTAATTAAAGGGATTTGAAAAACCTGCTCCCCGATTTCATCCTGGAAAACTATAAGAACAACATCTTTGAAGGTGAATTGAATGCCTTCAGTATGTTTGCAGATATTTCCGGCTTCACTCCAATGACTGAAAAATTAATGTCGGGAGGAAATGAAGGAGCGGAGCTGCTTTCGGATATTTTAAAAAAAATTTTTACTCCTACAGTAAGGTGCGTTTATGAACACGGCGGATTTATTACAAATTATGCCGGAGACGCGTTCACTTCGATCATACCGGTCAGAAACAATTACAGTTTAAGCGATCACACAAAAAAAGCACTTTCCTGTTCTCAAAGAATTCTGCAAGAGTTCATAAATTTCAAGCCTCATAAAACAAGATACGGGGAGATCGATCTGAAAGCAAAGATCGGATTGTCTTTTGGACATGTCGAATGGGCTATAGTCGGGACCAAGCTCAGATCATTTTATTTTAAAGGCAATGCTATCAGCAGTTGTACTGATGCCCAGAAGACCGCGAAAGAAAATGAACTTATTGTTCATGAAAGTATTTATAATTCATTTAACGGAAACAAAAAAATTATCTTCGGCAAAAGGGGTAAACACTTCTTTATAAAAAAGCTTCCTGATATATCAGCTCTTACCACTTCAGAACGATGGACAACCGATACATCGAATCTTACAAAGCAAATATTTTCCAGAAATTTTTTCCCTGATACGGTTCTTAATGCAAACGATACCGGAGAATTCAGAGATGTTGTTTCAGTTTTTACCGCTTTTGATCCCGAGCTTCCGAAAGAGATCATTGAAAAGTTATTTAAAATTATCATTGATGCATTAAGTCAGTACACGGGATATCTTAAAGACATTGATATTGGTGATAAGGGCGGAGTGATTGTCTGCTATTTCGGTGCTCCAATATCAAATGAGGAAGATATAAACCGTGCGCTGAGTTTTATAAAATTAGTCAGAAATAAAATAGCCGGTGAGCATGATGTCATAAATTTAAAAACCGGTATAACTTACGGAAAAGTTTATACAGGATTTGTCGGAGCGAAAGAAAGAATTCAATACTCGGTCATCGGAGATGCTGTCAATCTCGCTGCAAGATTCATGTCTCGGGCAGAATGGAACGAGGTATGGGTAAATGAAGAGCTTTATGAACGGATCGAGGATAAAAGAGTTTTCAGCTTCGCCGGAAATTTTTTCTTTAAGGGATTCAAGAATGACATACCTGTATATAAATTTATTGATAAACAATCCGGTGAATATATTAAGAAGAAATTCAGTATGCTCGCTCAGGAACTCCCCAAGCCCGGAATGAATGAGCAAATTATCATCGGCAGAGATTCAGAGCTGAAACAACTAAATGAAACCGTAAAAAATATTTTCGCGAAGCAGACCTCAGGGATAATATATATTATAGGTGAAGCCGGCATCGGCAAGAGCAAGCTCATTAAGGAATTCCGGAGTGAATTCGGCGCATCCAACAAGATCACAGAGTTTTATTGTTATACATCGGAAATAATGAAAACCCCGTTATCACCTTTCAGGTATCTGTTGAAAAATTTTTTCAAACAATCTTCCGTGAACACTCAGGAAGAAAATAAAAGAATATTCGACAATATAATTGATATTATAATAAAGAGACTCGAGGTTGTCGCGATAGAGGACAAATCCAGGAATGCGGAAGTGATGCAGATAATAAAAGAGCTTGTCAGAACCAAATCCATAATTGCCGCGACTATTGATATTCACTGGGACAAATCATTGTATGAACAGCTTGAACCCGAGCTGAGGTTTGAAAATACATTGTTTGCTTTGTGTAATCTGATCATGGCAGAATGTATGCTTCAGCCTGTTGTACTTGAAATCGAAGATATTCACTGGCTTGACAAAGATTCTGCTGAAGTTCTGAAAATGCTGCTTAATAATATAGATCGCCTGCCTCTTGCGATAATCTGCACCAGCCGCTATCAGGGCTTTGCAAAAAAAATATCAGCTGATAACAATAAAGAAGTTCATGAGCTGTGGCTAAAATATTTTTCGGTTG
>JBDTLQ010000072.1:0-10315 GCA_039934715.1 Ignavibacteria bacterium
AAAGTTATAAAGTTATAAAGTTATAAAGTTATAAAGTTATAAAGTTAAAAAGTTATAAAGTTATAAAGTTAAAAAGTTATAAAGTTATAAAGTTAAAAAGTTATAAAGTTAATACTTTATAGCGGGATAAATCTGATAAACTTTATAACCTTATTAAAAAAGCCCTGACTTCTTTTGAAATCAGGGCTTTGTAATTGCTGGTGCTAAGAAATTATTTTATTAACATCATTCTCTTTATGTCTGTGAAGTTATCAGCTTCTATCTTGTAGAAGTATACACCGCTGGAGAAACTTGATGCATTGAAGTTCACATCATATGTTCCTGCAGGTTTTACTTCATTAACCAGTGTTGCAATTTCTTTTCCAAGTATGTCATAAACTTTCAATGTGATTTGAGTTTGTTTTGGAAGAGAGAAACTGATCCTGGTTACAGGATTGAATGGATTCGGATAATTCTGCGTGAGCTCATAGGTATTAGGGATAATTGTTACAGGAGTATTGCCTGATCCTGTTGCAGTACCCGATGTAATGTTATCGATATAAAGATTATTTCCGAAACCGCTCTTTCCGACAAAACGAACTTTGTTTGTTCCGACCGGCATTGGGAAGATCTTTGTTGCCCATTGATTTGCAGCTGTCGGTGTAAATGCGCCTGGGAAAGGTCCGCCAACTGTTGTCATATTGCCTGATGAATTATAGCCTGACGAAAGAGTCTGCGAAGCACCCATTCTCATTATTACTGTCCAGCTTGTTCCATTGTCTGTAGATCCTTCGACTATACAGGAATCCGGAGCAAGTGTAGTTCCGGATAAATAGAACGCCTGAGAGTAATTGAATCTCAGATAATTATTCGGAGTTATTACCGCCGGGAATTGATTGCTTGTTAATGTCTGAAGAGGAGTTGTAGTTCCTGCTGTCCAGAAATCATATTTTGCTGAACCAACACCGATGTTATATCCGCCTACAGCGTTTCTTGTCCAGTATTGAGTTGCACCGCCATCAGCGAGTGTCCAGAATGGTGGTGGAAATGTTACATCAACAAAATCCTGGTTAAGAGGTAGTAAACCTGCTCTTCTGAAAGTAATAGTTCTGTCAGGAGCATTGGAATTCAATGAGTCTGATGATGAGAATGATCTGACTCTCCATACACCAGTTACAGAATCTCCCGGATTGATACCAAGTCCGGCAACTAAGGAATCCAGTCTTGAATTTCTTACTGACCATATTGTATCGAGACCGCCGTTGTTAGATGGGAATCTCAAAGTTGCTGGATCAGAATATGTCGCACCTGTTTTATAAAGCCATCTGTATGAGGAGCCTACTCCTGACCTTGTCCAGATAAAGTTGATCGGTGTAAGGTCAACAGGTGATGTAATAATTGTTATTGGTGAATTCGGTGCTGAAAGTGAGAACGGTGTCAATGTTACTTGTTGTCTTCTTAATGTAATTGCTCTCGGTCCATTAGCAGCAGCCAAAGAATCAGCTCCCGGTGCGCCGGAACCTTTATAAGCCCAAACGTTCCATTGTCCGACCGCAGAGTCTGTTGCACTGCCGTTATTTGTAAATCCATTGGCTCCAAGTATAATGTCCAGTGCGCCTAAGGTTGTTGTAATATTATTTTGTGTAGAAGGAATAGAGAACCTTCTTGGCGGTACGACCGGGTTACCAAAAACAAATCTGTAAGAAGCACCACCTGCCGAAGTATCCCAGGTAATTACAACCGGTGTTGTTGAACCTGCAACTGTAACAATTCTTGCATTTGCTGCCGGTGTTAGTAAATTAAAAGGATTCAATGGTCTTGCTAATCCGCCGGGTATTACAAAAGCATCAACTTCACTTGCCGCCGGAAAATTTCCAATTAATGTCAGAGCTCCTGTTGTAAGATTTGCCTTGTACAGACCGCTAGTTCCGGCTGTTAGATATGAAGCTGTATATAAGGAATCTGTTGAACCGTCGAAACCCATTCCCTGTGCGAAATTCAGATCGACACCTAAAGGACCGATCGTGGTAGCTGCACCCGTTGTTTTGTTTAAAGTTTGTAATACGTCTGTACCAATATCAATACTGTATATAACTCCTGCATTATTAATTGCCAGATCGATAGGAAGAAGTGAACCTGTGGTGCTTCCAACCGGTGTCAATGTACCGTTAGTTATATTACATGTATAAAGTGTACCAACCGAACCGTTAGTGCTTAAAGCGTACATTGTAGTTGTGCTTTTATCCCAGGCAATACCGGTAATAGTATGACCGCCACTTAAGCCGCTCATTGGTCCGATAGTTGTGTAAGCGCCCGTTGATGTATCTATTGTAACCAGATTTGCAGAACCTGATCCGATATACTCAGCTCCGTAATAAACACCGGTTGCAGTAATTATAGCGCCACCGAAAAGATTTCTGGTTGTTGATCCACCTACATTTGTAAATACTGTCGGCGTGTTCAAAAAAGATTTGATCTGTTGACTTGTCGCTCCAACAACATCTCCAAAAAATCTGCTGTTATAACTTGACGGCGATGGATTTATCGGTACTATGTTTTGATTTGAGTTCATTGGTGCCGGTAATACCGATGGTGATTGGTTCTTTGTACTTTTATCCTGCGCCTGAGCATTTAAAATAAATGACAAGATCAGCATAAAAACAAGAATAATTTTTCTCATTAGGTTTTTTTTGTTTGGTTTAAAAAATAATTTTCATAAAATAAATCTAAAATAAAATCTACCCTTTCACAGATATTATGTAATTAGATTTTGTTGTTGATTTATGGAATGTAAGTTATCAATAAAAATCTTTTTTATCAACAAACAAATTACTTGTGGAGTAAAAATACTCATTTTTTCCTGCAACACGGAAAACGGTGACATATCAGTTTTTCTAAATTGAACTCAAGTTTTAATAAAAGTAAATTATAAATATGAAAAATGATCTGAAGTATCGGGTACTCCTTTATTATAAATATGTCCATATTGAAAATCATGAGAATTACAGCAGGATGCACCTGAAGTTTTGTCGTGCCCTTGGTTTAAAGGGAAGGATCCTTGTCGCTGAGGAAGGAATAAACGGAACAGTGTCGGGAACACCCGAACAAACCGGCGCTTACATGTACTCAATGCATATGGATCCGAGATTTAAAGACATGGAATTTAAAATTGACAAGGTCAAAGAGCATGTCTTCAAAAAATTATATGTCCGTCCGAAAAAAGAAATAGTTACTATGAATCTTGACCAGGATCTGGATCCGAACATAATTACAGGAAAACATCTTAAGCCAAAGGAATTTTATGAAGCAATGAACGGGGAAGATGTGATCATCATTGATGCCAGAAATGATTATGAATATGACCTTGGACATTTTAAAAATGCGGTGAGACCGGATGTCAGGACGTTCAAGGAATTTCCCGTTTGGATAAAGAAACATCATGAAATGCTGCAGGGTAAAAAGGTACTGACATACTGCACAGGCGGTGTAAGGTGTGAAAAGTTTTCGGGCTTGCTTTTGAGAGAAGGTATTAATGATGTGAGCCAGCTTCAGGGTGGGATAATAAATTATTCACACGATCACTCTACTAAAGGTAGTTTGTTTGATGGGAAGTGTTATGTTTTTGATGAAAGAATTTCTGTTGATGTGAATTTTGCGGAAGGCTATAAATTAATAGGCAAATGTTATCTCTGCGGAAAGCCGCATGACAGGTATGTTAACTGTGCTCATCTGAGCTGCCATTTCCAGTTCATATGCTGTGAAGAATGTGAGGTAAAATACAAACGTTCATGCTCTCAGGAATGCAGGGAAGCAGAAGATCATGAGTGGAATTTGAGATCCTAAGTAATTGGGAATTTGGGATTTCGGATTTGGAATTCTTGAATTTAGATTTTTGATTTTAGATTTTTGATTTAGTGTTTGAATAAAGTATACTTTAGAAAATAAATTTACTTCTTTTCTTGATCATACAATGGAATTGATTAAAGAACTTCTTACATACGATGGCATCATTCACAAATGGGCAGCAAGCAATATGACCTCTAAGGCAGCTGCAGAGCTAACTCTTGAACAGGTTGCAGCTTTTGAAAAAATAGTTGGTGATGATGAAGCATGGGAAGTGCTGTTAACTGCTTTTAACAGCGGGCGTGATGTTGATGCGTGGCTTGCCTCTGACTGGCCTGTTGGATTTGATGAGCTTCTGCTGTGTGTACCTCTGTGCAAGCTTGTGGAGTTTGAATGTCATAAATGCACCGTAGGAAGCAGACAGGACAATAATTCATGTGCTCATGACTATTCTCTGTTTGGATATATCGCCGAACTATTGAAGATCCCTGACAGAAAAGTTCTGATCGGTCACATTGAAGATATTAAAAAAATTTTAATGTCGGAAGAATTTAAATGGAATGTTCTGGATAGAAAGCTGGAACGGATTTGATTTTAGATCTTAGATTTTTGATTTTAGATTTATTCTATTTGGGATTGTCAGATTTGGAATTTGAGATTGTCAGATTTGGAATTGGGGATTTCGAATTTGGAATTTGAGATTGTCAGATTTGGGATTTGAGATTTCGAATTTGGAATTTGAGATTGTCAGATTTGGAATTGGGGATTTCGGATTTGGAATTTGAGATTGTCAGATTTGAGATTTCGAATTTGGAATTTGAGATCTAAATCTAAAATCTAAAATCTAAAATCTAAAATCTAAAATTCCAAATTCGAAATTCCAAATCCCCAATCCTAAACAGCTTTCCCCGCTGCAAATCCCGACGACCAGGCCCACTGGAAATTATATCCGCCAAGCCAGCCCGTTACATCCACAACTTCTCCAATGAAGTATAATCCTTTTACTTTTTTTGATTCCATTGTTTTAGAGGAGAGTTCACGGGTATCAACACCACCCATGGTAACTTCCGCTTTTGCAAAACCCTCAGTTCCGGATGGCATTATTTTCCAGTCATGGAATTTTTCTGAAATGCTCTTCAGGTCTTTTTGTGAGTATTGATTTAAAGGCATTGATCTGAAGTTAGCATTGCAAAATATTTCCGCAAATCTTTTTGGGAAATAATTTGAAATGAAATTTATTAATTCGATCTTTGATGAATTATTTTCAATCAGAACTTCATATAAATTTTTATCGGGCAATAAATTAATTGATATATCATTTCCTTCCTTCCGGTATGACGAGATCTGAAGTATAGCGGGTCCGCTCAGGCCTCTGTGTGTGAAGAGAATGTTCTCACGAAAACTTTTCCCGTTACAGGAGACGATCGAGTCAATTGAAACGCCGCTGAGTTCACCGAAAATTTTTCTGCTGATCCCATCTAATGTAAGCGGGACAAGACCGGGTAATATTGCAGTGACTTCGTGACCAAACTGTTTCGCGATCCTGTAGCCAAAATCTGTCGCGCCCATTTTTGGAATGGATACTCCTCCTGAAGCAATTACAAGTGAAGATGAATTGAAATTTCCGTTTGAAGTTTCAATCTCAAACCTGTCATCTTTTTTTATTACATCAACTTTGCATCCGGTGATGATCTTTGCATTAACCTTTCCGCATTCATTCTCAAGCATCGATACTATCTGTTTCGCGCTCCCGTCGCAAAATAATTGGCCGAGTTTTTTTTCATGATAGCTGATGTTATGTTTCTCTACAAGCGAAATGAAATCTTCAGCTGTATAACCTGCAAGCGCCGATCTGCAAAAGTGAGGATTCTGTGAAATGAAATTTTCATATGAAGCGTACTTATTTGTGAAGTTGCATCTTCCACCGCCGGAGATCAGAATTTTCTTGCCGGCTTTATCCGAGTGTTCGATCACAACCACGGAACGTCCTCTCTTACCCGCTTCTATCGCGCACATCAATCCTGCCGCGCCGGCACCGATGATAACTACATCACAATTTGTCATCCGAAATTAATTTTGTCAGACATTTTGATTGAATGCGGAATTTTTATTGAACGCGGATTGACGCTGAAAATATGGATGCTCGCTGATTTTTTTATTCATAAATAATTTTCAGAGAAATAATATTTTATTTAATGTCAGATTGAAAGGATTTAAAAAAAGTCAGCTGGTATCACATCATTTCGGTGTGTATCAGTGTGCAATCAAAGTCTGCTGTCATATAAAATCATTAACTGCAATTTATAAATTTCTTTCGTATAAATTAAGTATTATAAAAATTATATTTACTAATGGATCTATTTCATTCCCGCTTGAAAGAACTTGAAGATATTATTGCCCGTCTAAATAAAAGGATTGAGTTTTTAAACAAGCGAAGCAATAAATTCTCTTATTACAGGCTGATAATTTTTATAACCGGGGCGGCTCTAAGCATCTCCGGTTTTTTTATTTCAAAAGAATCAGGGTGGATACTGACAGCATTATCTTTACTCTCATTCAGCATCACGGTACATTTTCATAATACACTTCTTTCCGGGATGCGGAGATGTTATTCTTATTTAAAAATAAAGGAAAATAATTTAGCGAGAATAAATATTGATTGGGATAAGATCCCCGAACCTGCCGTGAATTCTCAGGCAGAAGATATGACAACCGGGAAAGACCTTGATCTTTTTGGAAAACATTCTCTTCACAACCTGATCGATGTCGGAATTTCATTTGAAGGGAGTTCGCTTCTCAGAAAATGGCTTTCAAATTTTTCTCCGGCTGATGAAAAATTAATTTTAGATAAGCAGAACATAGTGAAAGAATTATCCGGGCTTCAAATATTCATGGATAAATTCCTGCTCAAAGCGCATTTAGTTTCTAAAAAATTTTTGCAGAGTGAAAAAATTCTTGAATGGGTCTATAAGTCTTCAGTTATAAACCTTCCGGCGTGGCTTTTGCCGGTTTCATCTGCGCTGATCCTTACATACATTACATTATTTATATTAAACATATTTGATATTTCAGGATCGTTATGGCTGGTATTTTTTCTTGCTTATTTCTTTGTTTACTCCTCGCATCAGAAAAGGATCGGAAAAGTTATTGAAGAGTCGCTTGAGCTTGAAAGTCATTTGAAAAAGTTTACAGCGTTAATAAATTTTATCGAAAAAAGATCTTTTAAAGATCAGCCATATCTTGGAAATTTTCTACGGACTTTCAGAGAAGGTAATGAGAGCGCTGCGAAAAAATTGAACAGCCTGCAGAAAATAATATCTGCACTTATTATAAGAGAGAATCCAATAATCAGATTAATTGTCAATATCTTTTTTCCTTATGATATATTTTATTGCCTGAGATTGATAAAAGTTAAGGATGCTATAAAACATCATATAAAGGAATGGACTGACAAGCTGAACGAACTTGAATGTTACATCTCCCTTGCAAATTTTTCTTATCTGAATCCTGATCACACATTCCCTCTGATTGAAAACACGGCAGAAAATATTTTTGAGACTATGTCTATTGGTCATCCTCTGATCAGGAGAGCAAATAAAGTCTGCAATGATTTTTCTTTTGACAAAAAAAATGAGATCGTAATTATTACAGGTTCAAACATGTCCGGTAAGAGTACATTCCTCAGGACCTTAGGAATAAACCTTTGTCTCGCATACGCCGGTGCGCCGGTGAACGCAAAGGCAATGAAAATTTCTCTGTATGAATTGTTTACATGCATTAAAGTTAATGACTCCGTAGTTGACGGCATTTCATATTTTTATGCAGAAGTCAAAAAGTTAAAAGAGCTGCTGGATGAATTTAACAATGGTAACGGTCTGAAGAAATTTTTTCTCATAGATGAAATTTTCAAGGGCACGAATAATAAGGAGAGGCTTGCAGGCAGCCGGGCTTTTATAAAAAAATTATCAGATCTTAAAGGCACCGGTTTCATTACAACTCATGACCTTGAACTCGTCGGCCTTGAAAAAGAAATACCTGACGCTGAGAATTACCATTTCAAAGAAGAGATAGATGCAGGACAAATGATATTTGATTATAAGATACATAAAGGTCCGTGTCCCACAACTAATGCTCTCAAGATAATGAAGCTTGCGGGATTGCCGATAGAGTAGTTTATCAAGTTGTAAAGTTGTAAAGTTTTAAAGTTTTAAAGTTTTAAAGTTGTAAAGTTGTAAAGTTGTAAAGTTGTAAAGTTTTTGAAGTTTTAAAGTTTATGAAGTTTTAAAGCTTAGCTGAATGCAGTCTGTAATATTAAAAGGTTTAATATTAATTTTATTAAATGTAAATTATTTCATATCAGTTTTCCTCAAATCAAATTTAATAACAATCACTTCTGAAATTTCATTAAAAAATAATTTCATGACTAAAACAAACTCTTACATTTCTCTGAAAAAAGTTTTTTGTTTAATCATTTACATTTTACTATTTGCAACAGGCACTAATGCTCAGAAGAACGCGCATAATATGGAGAATAAGCTGAGTGCTCTGATCGATTCATTTTATGTCAATGATACACTGCCCGGAGTAGTAGCAGGTGTCTGGACACCGGACTTTACTTACAAATATGCTGTAGGAAAAGCTGATCTTGTAACAGGAGCCGAAAGACTATTTGATGATAAGATCAGGATAGGCAGCATTACAAAAACATTTGTCGCAACCGTGATCCTGCAGCTGGTGGATGAAGGCAAATTAAATCTCGATGACAGGCTTGACAAGTATTATCCTTCATATCCGAACAGTTCAAATATTACTCTGAGACAAATGCTGGATATGTCAAGCGGTATGCCTGATTATATTGAAAATCCTCGTGTTCTTAAAAGCTTTATCTTTGACCGAAATGACAAGTATACCCCGCAGGAGTTGTTTGATATAACTGCTTCAATGCAGCCATCCTTTGAGCCCGGAAAAGGCTGGCAATATTCCAACGGCAATTACAATATTCTCGGGATGCTGATAGAAAAAATTACAGGGAATCCTTTGCACATTGAGATTGACAACAGAATTATCAAACCTCTCGGATTGAACAATACTGTCTTCCCTCTTACTTCTCAAATGGATGGTCAATACAGTCACGGATACATGAAAGATACATTGACCCGGGAATTCATTGATGTGACAGTCATGGATCCGTCGATAGGGTGGGCAGCGGGAAATATGATCTCAAATTTTGATGATCTGAAAATTTACGCAAAGGCTCTTGCTGAAGGCACTCTTATTAGCAGATCATCACAGGAGCAAAGATTAATGTTTTTAGATATTGGTGCAAGTAAATCTGTTAAGTATGGATTAGGAATTCTTTCAATGGAAGGATTTATCGGTCATAACGGAGGAATTACCGGATATAATACGACTATGTGTTATAACCCGGAGCTTAAAGCTTTGATTATTATATCGGTCAATGAATATGGATTAGAAGGAGGAGCATCTGATAAAATATTTGCGGCTCTTGCAAAAGCTGTTTATCCCGAAAGAAATTTTTTCGGGAATTGATCTTTTACATGCATCGGCAAACTTAGCATGACTTAAAAATTTGAAATAGTTGTAATAGATTTAAATTTTATTAATAAATAATTAGTTTAAGCAGCAACCCTAAATCCTAAAAATCCAAGTATGAAAACACTAATATTAGTTTTTACAATTTCATTTGTATTTGCTGCAAATATTTTTGCCCGTGATACATTTATTAAAGCAGGAAACAAAGCGGCCAATGAAAATGAAATAAGATTAATCAGTTCAGATGCTCAGAAGACAAGCATTGAAGTTAACATAAACGGATTTTATAATAAGAGGATTGAACTGTCAGGCAGTGTCTATGATAATATTTATCTGAAAGAATTTGTATCACTTGGAGATGCAGGACAGGCCTCGCTTCCGGTGATTACAAAAATGATTGCTATACCGAATTATAAAGATGTAAAAGTTGTGATCACAAGTTCTGATCATCAGACATTCGGATCATATGATATTATTCCTTATCAGACACCGGCTCTCAGAAACACAAACGGAATTTCAGATATTTTTAAAAAAGATAATTCGTACTATTCTTCAAATAAATATTATCCCGATAATATTGTAAGCATTAAAGAGATCTCGGTGATGAGAGATTACAGGATCGCGGTCGTAACAATAAATCCGGTACAATACAATCCTACAACTAAACAGGTTAAAGTTTATAGTCGGATCAATTTTGATCTGAAGTATGAGGGATATTCGGACGTTAACAATGTTACATATTCAGTAAACGGGCTTTCAAAAAGTTTTCAGGCAATGTACAAACAGCTTATTTTCAATTACCGGGAAGATAACTCGACATTTACTGCTGCTCCGAGCATGATAATAATTGCTTCAGATTCTTTATATAATAGTGTTCAGCCTCTTTCAGAATGGAAGACAAAAAAAGGAATTAAGACAGTTATTAAGAAAACTTCAGAGA
>JBDTLQ010000073.1:0-10297 GCA_039934715.1 Ignavibacteria bacterium
CCGGATAGTTTTTCTGAAATGTGATTAACTCATTGATAGATTTAAAGTCATGTATTTTATGGTTATAAAGATGTGTTTTGATTGTAGTTAAAGAGCCAATTTGATTATAAACTTTGCACATATTTGGCTTCTGATTTACTTGCTTTTTTGGGTGGTATATTATTTTCCATAACGCATAAGGGAAAAGGGATAACTGAAGTTTTTAAAAAAGGGGATAGAAAGTACTACTGTTTGTTTAACCACAAATGTCATTAGAAAGCACGACTGATTAATTGCCTATGAAGTCCCCTTTTAAATATTTTTCGTTTATCTTTTTGTTGTGCGTTCATGCTAGCCATGAAAATGTGTTCTCTTGTCAGGTAAGACGTGATTTAAAAGTGTCAAAGTTTTCTTGTCCCCAGAGTAATTGTCCGATACGAAATTTGTAGCGATACCTTTGATATGACTGTAGAAGTTCATCTTCAAACTCAACCTCCAATTCAGGTTCTGGAGTTTCAAATTCTTCAGCTTTGCTTACTTTAGAAAAGAGCTTTTTACCAATTTCACCATTAAACTTTGCATTCATTCTAAAATATTCTTCTGTTGGGTTGTCTGTTTCTTGAATGACACACAAAAAATAGTTGTCAGGATTTTGTTTCGCTTTCTTAACTTGCTTTTCTGTCATTCGGATTTCGTTTTCCAATGCTCCAATTGATTTTATTTCAACAAAATATTTATGACTAGTTGCAATGTTGGTGACAATAAAATCTTGTTCACCATCTTTTTTCTCTGTCGAATATCTGTTGTCTTGCGCCATTAACAAATGGAAATAATCTTCAAATAGTTTGCCTCTCCTTGCTCGCTCCTCAAATTCTTTTTTATTTCTTAAAATGATTTCGCCAATGAATAATTTAGTTTCAAGTTCGGGGTCACTAAGAATTGCAACCTGTCGTTCTAATGAAATTACTTTGTTTCTGTCAAGCTCTAAGATTGTGGTTACATACTTTATTTTGTCGCTTGGTATTATTGCTGACAATATTTTATTTTTTATCGCCTCACCGAAATAATCTTTAACATTATTTTCCCCTATTGAAATCCAGTCATAAAGTTTTGAAATAGTATTTTTGAATTCGGGAGAAAAATATTTTTCCTTCCTTAACTTGTCATCAACAGCATCACGAATAGAGGTTGCTACTTGTTCTTCACTTATCTTTTCTTTCGTTTGTAGGAAATCAGAATACTTGCCATGAAGTAGTTTTGATTTCAAATTATCTCCTGTAATTTCTTTATGAATTAAAAGCAATGTATCATCAATTATGTCGATGAACACTTCGTTCTCATATTCATCTTTGCTTTTGTAACCTATATCTTTCTTCAAATCATTGAGCAACCAAAACTTTAATTCTCTATCAGGTATAAATCTTTGAGGAATATTTTTTACTGTATGATTAAAAAGTGTTGCTGTTTTGTCCTTAAAATCTGTTTTAATGAAACTGTAAAAATCATAAAGCCAAGTTAGCGTTTCATCTGTCTTTGCTTTATCTCTGTAAATATGTTCCGCTAAAACATCAACACTGTTTTTACTTGCGATGCCTTCAATGATAAATTCAGTAGTAACTCTTGTAAAATCTTTTTCATTGCCAATGACTGAACACCAATTTTCAATATCTGAAAGAACAGGCAAAGAGTTTGGGAAGGTTTCCTTCCCAAACTCATAAAGTTTTTCCTTGTTATCTTTTAGTGGAAAGAATATTTGATTGTTATCGTTTGTTGCCTTTATTGTTTTTCTTTCAATCGTTCCGTCTTTGGTTAGAACATCAACGATTGCTGTGTTCAAAATCTTTTTTCTAATTGGCTTAAGAACACCTTGGAATTCATTACTCCCTTCTTCAAACCATTTTTTACTTATCCAATCGTGATTAGCTGGAATAGAATTGTCTGTCTTTGCAAGTATGTAAATGTCTTTCCAATCTTTTGATGCAATGTCAAGGAACTTCATATAAAGTGTGACTGCTTTATCAATCAAAGTTTGGTTGCCATCCAAATTTGTTTTCAATTCTACTCCGTCCCGTCTTTCATTTGGATTGAAACCCGTGGAGTTAATTACAAGTGGGAATTTAAAGTCCTCACTTCCGATAAGTGGAAATGAAGAAAATAAGGTTGGGAAATCTTTTCCAGTTTCCTTTTTATACTGTTCGTTGAAGTCGGAAACTCTAAAAATATTCCCCTCACTAAAAATTTGAATTGCAATTTCAACGAAGTTGTCTGACAAAGATGAAATCAAAATTTTATCATTTGCAATTGGGCTATTGTCCAAAGTAGAAACAGATTTTGAAATAGTTGCTATTTTTAATTCACCAATGTTTTCAGGTTTAAGTTTTGAAAACTTTGTCTTTGTTTTTGCAGTTTCTGTGTCAATTATTTCAACCGTGTCAATTTCAGGAATGAAATTTAGAACATAAGGCAAAACTTGAAGTATGTCTTTCAGCCCTTCTTGAACTATCTTAGTTCCTTCTTTAATTCCATGTTCATTACATGATAGAAAGTAAGTGAATTTTGTTGTTCGGAATTCCTCTTTACTTGGTGAATAGTTGTCGGATATTTTTTTGAAGGAAGATTTTTTCTCTGTAAGTGATTTTACAATACTCTCAATCCTTTTCTCTCTGTCTGTTTCTTTTCGGTCAATGTCTATAGAAAACTCCCAGTAGTCATTACTCTCGTCTTGATAAACACCTTTTACATTGAACTTGAGAGAAAGAATATGAGTTGAAAGAAATCCTGTTCCAAATTTTCCGCTTGCTTTTCCTGGGGGTTTGCCCGATACTGGAAGAATTAAATTCTTCAAGTCGTCAAACCTTGTTCTATCTGGGTTGTATTTGAATGGATTGCCACTATGTTCAAAGGTCAAAACTAATTCGCCATTGTCTGCCCTTGTGTAGGTGAGTTTAATTGCAACCTGTCTGTCCGTTTCGTTAATGACTGTATCCTTCGCATTTTGCAGTAGTTCCCAAAACCAGCGTCTGTGAGCTTTGTTGCTTTTAATTGCCTCGTTTACTTTCTCGGTGATAATTTTTTCAGCAAGTATTGCTTGGTCATAAAATTCTGATTGCTCAACCATCGGTTTTACTGTCGTCAAATTATCTTCTGTCAAATTTGTATCGTTCATTACTTGTCAGTCAGTTTAAAGTAAGATGTGTCGCCAAAGCATGATGCTCAACCCCGATATGCCCGCAATCAAAAATTAAAGCATACTACTGATAATCAACCCAATCAAGTTCCGCTTTTGGACACGATCTCCGCGACAATCAAATCACGCGTTTTTGAAATATCCCTTTCTACTTCCACACTGTTATTTCAAACCACACTCAATCCTCTGCCTGCAGCCAATTACCTACTACATCCATCATCTTTATCTGCCTTCTTGTTTTCTGAGGCTGCAGAGTCAAGTCCCCCTAAAAATAAAAAAACATTCCATGCAATTTCAATTTTGAAGTAAATCAGTCCTGCGACTGCGATCACACTATCAGATCTTACTCCTCCATCATGCTACCATATGCTACTCCCCATACTACCCTTCCGACTGCTCAATCACCTGCGCAGGTATCTTGTCAAAATCCGGCCTCTGGCCTTAAGGAGAAAAAATTATCTCTTTGCTGGAACACACGCTGCTGATTAACGGATTGTTATGCAGAATAGTTATTTTGGAACCTGCAAAGCCCATGACTCAATCCTTATGAGTGGCTTAAAACGATACTAGAGCTCATCGAGGAAAGAAAACTGTCGGAACTATGCACAAACTTTTGCCAAGAGGCAAGATGTAGATGGCTGGACGGTTATTTAAATCAACTCCTCCATCACTAGAATTACCATTATGTAAATTACTCTGATTTGAAGGGAGGGTGGCTTGTAAAACAGCTAACTCTAGGATGCAATCACTTAATTGTGATGTGTTGTATTTTTTAATACTCAAACGTTTTGGACAGATATGACTAAATATATCAAATAAATAACCGATGATAAGTCGAATATCGACTTACTCCACAGTAAATGTATCCAGGGATTTTTAATACACTTACTTAAATGCACTAAAGTTACAATTTAATATATTGTTCAAAAAACCAGTTAGAAAATTAATTTTAGGAAGATTTATATTTCTTCACAAAATTTATTTATATCGTGTTTAAGAGCCAATGCAACCAATGGAATAGCGAGACTTAATTCAATGCTATAAGTGCTTACTAATAATGTAACTATTGTTATAATGAAGTTTCGTATATCGCCAGAAATTAAATCTATTACCCATTCCTGTGGTACTTTCTTATCTAAATCACACATAATTTCAGCAATTTTTTTCTTATATTTTTTCCATAGATTAATGCCACTATTATAAAAATCCGTAGAAAATTCGTTATCTACAAAATCTTTTTCTGGTTCTCCAAAACGCCCTAACTCAAAGTACCAGAAATGGTCATCAAAATTTTGGTTAAGAATGTTTTGAAATTGAATTTCACTTAGTTTAATTTTTTCCATGATTGTTATATTTTAAAATTGATTTGAATTCGTAATCTTCAAAAAACATTGAGCTTTTTGTTCCAGTTATTCTCCCGTATTTGGATTCCTCTTTGTCTACGTATAGTACTTGAGCCTCCTCAATCTCATGAAGTGATAGTTGACCAATCCTAATACCGGGATACAATGGCAATGGCAATTTACCCATATTATTTAATTCAAAAGTTAAACTACCTTCAAAGCCAGGGTCAACAAATCCGGCCGTTGAATGCACTTGCAAACCAACTCTACCCCATGTACTTCTCCCTTCCAATCTCCCAGTTAAATGTTTGGGGATAACAAAATACTCTAAAGTAGAAGCTAGTACAAAATCCCCAGGATGAAGTATAAAGGATTGCATAGGGTTTATATGAACCACCTCTGAGTATTCCTCTATTTGCTTTTTAATTTTTTCAATTGGAAGATCCAAATTAAAATGAGACTGTTTGCTCGTTTTAATGTACCTAAATTCTGTTCCTAATCTTACATCAACTGAAGAGCTGCCAATTTGTTTTAACCCATTTAACAAGGGCGTAATTATTAATTTCCCGGAAATTAATTCTTCAATAATTTTTGTATCAGATAGTATCATATTAATTAGTTTCTATTAAATTATGTATTTCACTCGATTCAATAGATTTTAAAAGTCTATCATCCAACAAATCAAACAATCCACTTACTTCATTTAACTTATCATAAAGAGAATCATGCTTGGCATCAAAAATTAATTTTGAACACGTTGGAATAACATGAACAACTTTATAAATCCATCCAGTATTTAATATCTCCCATAACGTTGTACTTCTGTGACTAATTAATTTTTTCGCCCTTTCAAAACTATCCTTTGTCTTTTCTTGAAGTTTAACTTCAATTTCCGCCTTTGTAGCTTCGCATATAGATCCAATTGGGATACCTAATAATAATTTCTTCAAAAGTTCATTTATTTGATTATTAGATTGGAACTTCATTTGCGACGTGAATTTTCTAGAAATTTCTCGTATCTCATCAAGAAAATATGTCAAATTAGGAATTTCAATTCTCTTATCATTAGGACTTTTTAAATCTATTCGATTTATTTTGTCAACATCCTCGCTCAAATTATAGAAATAATCACAAATATCAATTCTTTCTCCAGAATCACGTGTATATTCCAATTTAAAACCATTTCTTTCTAGATATTCATATAAGAATCTAATACGCATCATGTTAGATGGATGAATCTCAGAGCAAATGTTATTTCCTACAAGTCCCCCAGTAACTATAGAGTACGAAACAAACGAAGCAAAATATGCTGGGCCAAGTATGTTAATTGCGAATATGTCACAGAATATTTCTTCAGCCCATTTTAAAAGTATTTCCTTATTCTTTACTGTCGTATTTGGAGGAATTATTGATTCCCCTATTAGTTTTTGTGTCTCTATAGTATTAATATGGCCAATTTCGTGAGCTAAAATTGACCAATTCAAAGGATTAGTCATTTCAATCTTCGGTAAAAACAAAGTAGGGTATTCTATTGCCGATTGGTCAATTGATAGTTTACTTCTTTTAAATATTTCATTGAATTTATTGGTTAGGTTATTCTCCTTGAAGGAATAATCATCAATCAAAATTACATTTATTCTTGTTTTTTTTAATTCATCAGGTAGATTCTTTAAGATTCTATTTGAAAATGTATATGTTTCAGGTCGCACCCATTCAGAATGAATAAATTTGAGCAATGTGTGAAACTCCCTGACTAAATTTAAAGTATTAGAAAGTCTTCTATTAATTGAAATTCTTTCACTTTCTGAAATATCCTCTTTTGAAACTAATAAAATCGGCAATTCAAGTTGAATTAGCGCTTTCTCAAAAGCTTCTTCAAAAACATTTAATGAAATCTTCATGCCAGATTCCTTTATGGAATCCTTATTTGAGTTCATGAAGTTTTTCAATCTAATAAGTTTCTCAAATATTTCAATAATTATATATTTTTCTACCGAATTATTCATGTCTAAATGATATTGTTGTTTGCCATAATGGAACTGATACTTCCATCAAGTCATTCTCTAAAATGTTTATATCCTCATATGAAAGTATTTCCCTACCAATCAAGTCAATTTTTTCTAACAATTTGTAAATATCAATATCGTCAATACTAATTTCATGGAGTTTTTCTTTAACTTTATTCAGTTCATTAGTGTCTATAGAAATCATCTTATCATGCAGAACCTCTTCAAGTTTATTTTCCTTGGTTTTAGCAACAAAATTCAAAATATTAACTAGGTCTGTCTTAAGAGTTACAGGGAAGTTATCTCCCTTCTTAAGAAAATATAAACTCATTATACTTTCATCTATAATATCGATGAATTTTTGAAAATCAATGGAATTATACATAGTTCTTTATTTTATTTTTTACAGATATTAAAGTCTCCGATACTTTATCCCCATTAGAATAGATGAATTTTTTTTGCTTTAGCGTTTCAATTGTAGAGGTTAATAAATGAGCCTCCATTTCACTTTTAAACAATTCTATCATATCATATGTCCCAATTTCCATTTTTGAATTAACTTCCTTTAATACTCTTTTCTCATTATCTGTCAATTGACCCAGAAATATAATATCTAAATTTTTGCAGATTTTTATACTCAGGTTTGCAATCTGTATTTCTTCTTCAATCCAATCAGAAAGAATATATTCTGGATTTATATATGTAAGAAGTCCCTTAAGCAAATGCCATTTTTGATTATCTGTTTCCACATAATAGATTACATCAGTTTTATCATCATTACTAATAATCTTAAACGCATTTCCAAATGCATTTTTTGTAAATAGATAATCAATTGGATTGGTATTTCTAACATTTAAATGTAAAAGCAATGGCTTATCATTTAGATTTAAGGTGTTAATTAAAAAAGTATCCACCTCAATTCCTAAACGGGGAGCTAATGCATCTGCAACTAATATAATATCTTTTACGATATTTATCTCAATTTCATTTATAAAATTCATTCTTTAATATTTATAGGCACATATAATACAATTTGTGTTCCTGGAAAATAATTAAAACATTTAAGAGGTTGATTTACACCGTTCCTAAAGTTAAGCAAATATTTATCCGTTCTTATTGTTAAAATTCCGTTCTTCTTTTTAACAAAATTTTTGATGATTGTAAATCCGAGTCCTTGGTTACCTTTTTCCTTTTTACTGGAATGCCCATTTTCTAATGCCCAGTAAAATGCGTCAATTCTGTTCGTACTATCAAATTTACCAGAATCTAATACAGTATTTATTATTCCATGCCCAAAATCAAAAAAAGTTATTACTGTCCCCGCTTGCATTAATGAAGAATGAATAGCACCGAAGCCTATTGTTCCACTATGATCATATATATTTTTAATATTTTCATACAATGAGCCAAATAATTCTTGTGATTCTTCAGAAGTGTTTGAAAATCCAAATTTATAATTTTTGCTTAATTCAAAAAAGAAATTGTTGAAATGATAAACAAAAGATCGACTGTATTCTTCAAAATGTCTTTCACCAATATTTTCAGGTATAACTGAAATAGGAAATAAAATTGAAGAATTAGAAGAAATATTATTCTCTTTGAATTTTTTACTTCTAATATTCTTTTCCATATTTAACAAATCATACGAAACAATCAAATTTGCATATACATTCATTTGAGTGAAGAATCCAACGTTAACTAAATAAGAAATAATTTTATCTGAATTGACAGCTATTCGTGTTTCTAAATATGGATTTTTAAACCTTTTTAAATAACCACTAAAACAAATTATGAAAACTACTGCAGGCAAGGTTATGAATTTTGACCCAGACAAGTTTAAAATTAACCTATCAATCTCATTCACTTTGTTTTTATCTAATACTTCTGCCAAGAAGTTTGAAATCATAAAATCAATTTTGACAGGAAAATGAATTTCCAATATTTTGCTATTGTATATGAATTCTTGCTTGATTTCCATTTTGCCATTCGTCGGCTTACGTGGGGTAGTTAAGTCATATGCTCACTCAGAATCGTGCTTAAAAGTCTCTTTTCACTTGGAACTTCCTGTCCAATCACGAATGTACTGAATACATTTTATGGGTGCACTCTTTTCAATGAGCCAAAAAATTCGGGTTCACTATAAACTGACATCCCTATCATCACGCCACCATCGACCACTCCTCATACTGCTCCTCCGCCTGCTCAATCATCTACGCGAATATCTTTATCCAAATCCGAAAATTCCACCACCCCTCGCAACTCACGCTTGACAGCGAGGCGAATGGCAGCACGGGCATCTTCTTTCTTCGTCCAGTCAAGCTGGAGATTTTTTTTGACGGAAGCAACATTTGCTGAAGTATTGGTGGTGGCTTTTATTCTCATTTTTTATTTCTGTTTGATGATCCCACTTTTTATCAATGTTCTGACAACTACGATGTCTTCCCGACGGCAGGACACGTATTTCGATATCTCCCTCTTGGTATTTGGTTTCAAAGTTAAGATTATTCATTCTCAATGGGAAAATGCCTGCAGGCGAGTAGGCAATGTTATAAGCAAAAGTTATTTCTCAAGCTTCCAGCCATTATCATATAACTTGGCAATTATTTTTCTTGATAATGGCTTATCACCTCTAAATTTTGAATCAATATAATTGTCATTACCAAAAATGGTTGGGATAAAAGTTAAATCATACTCAATTTCAGCCGTCTTAGATTTGGCTTCCTGAAAAATGCCAACTACCTTATTGAATTTTAATTCTCCACATTTTACGCTGAAATTTTGTTTCCATTCTGCATGCCTATTCCCTGATAGGACTAATGCACTAACTGTATCAGAAAGTTCGGATGTGATTTGGTAAACATAATCAAACATATCTCCTCCACTTGTTTTAAATTGTTGCATTTTAATATTTTTTAGAATCCCGTTTTGAACATTCCTATCAAATTCAGTTTGATATTCATTCACAAGAGCCTGCTTCCAATAATTCCTTCCAGTATTCACAGTAATACCTATTTTGCCAGTAACAATTTCATTAGGCAATTTTAATAGTAAAGAATTTGCCTCATCTGTTGATAATTTATTTGAACATGATGAAAGGATCAAGGTAGTCATCATTCCTATTAGGAAATAATTATTTTTCATTGTATTAAAATTTTGAATGAAATATATGTTTTAGTATTTTTATTTTTATTTTTTCCTATTTCAAGATGTATCTTTTCTCTTTCACTATGAAGAAATTACAATAACCTCGAGACATCAAACCAAATATCTGAAAATTCTTCTGTGATCATTTAAAATTACTTGCCCTTAAGAATAAAATATACCCACCCTCCTAACTCCTTTCCCTAGAATCTCAATCACATCATATTGCGCATTTGAATAATTCCAATAGGACAATCCAATCATACGTTTTTAAAATTTCCCTTCCTAACTCCCCTCCCGAACCAATACAAACTAAACACATTCCTTCTCACGGAGACACTAAAACTAAATCTATAACATTTTCTGATTCCTGGTTTTCTTTGTCCACCCAGCTTAAATCCCCCTAAAAATAAAAAAACATTCCAATCTTTTTCATCTTGTATGTAAGACAGAGTTGTGATTATTATTACATCAACAGATAATCACCCATCACGCCACCATCGGCCACTCCCCATACTGCCCCTCCGCCTGCTCAATCACCTGCGCTAATATTTTATCCAAGTCCGAAAACTCCACCACCCCTCGTAACTCCCGCTTGACAGCGAGGCGAATGGCAGCACGGGCATCTTCTTTCTTCGTCC